>JAUPTP010000516.1 GCA_030918015.1 Pseudomonadota bacterium | reverse complement strand
ACCTCCGGCGTCGGCCTGACGAAGGAGCGCGCCACGGCCCTGAAGGCGGCTGGCCTCGACCATGTCCAGCTCAGCTTCCAGGACTCGACCCGCGAGCTCAACGACTTCCTCAGCCACACGAAGACCTTCCAGCTCAAGCAGGAGGTCGGCGAGACCATCAAGGCACTCGGCTGGCCGATGGTGATGAACGTGGTGATCCACCGCCTCAACATCGACCACATCGACCGCATCATCGCGATGGCGGACGCGCTGGGCGCCGAGTATCTGGAGCTGGCGAACTCGCAGTACTACTCCTGGGCGCACCTGAACCGCGACCACCTGCTGCCCACGAGCGAGCAGATCCGCCGCGCCGAGGCCGTCACCGACGCATGGCGCGCCAAGGTCGCCGACCGGATGAAGCTGTTCTTCGTCGCGCCCGACTACCACGAGGGCCAGCCCAAGAAGTGCATGAACGGCTGGGGCAATGTCTTCCTGACCGTCACGCCGGACGGCACCGCGCTGCCCTGCCACACCGCGAAGATGCTGCCCGGGCTGGCGTTTCCGAACGTGCGCGAGCACGGCGTGCGCCACATCTGGTTCGACAGCGAGGGCTTCAACCGCTACCGCGGCACCGGCTGGATGAAGGGCGCCTGCGTCACCTGTCCGGACAAGGAGAAGGACCTGGGCGGCTGCCGCTGCCAGGCCTTCCTGCTCGCCGGGGATCCGGCCGCGACCGATCCGGTCTGCCCGAAGAGCGCGCACCACGGCATGGTTCAGGCGGCGGTGGCCGCGGCCGATGCGGGCGAGGTGCCGGCGCGGCCGCTGGTGTTCCGCGACCCGAAGGCCTCCAGGGCTCAGGTGGGCTGAACGCGCGGTACGGATCCGTTTTGCGGGATGCGCTTGCGTTTCATCAAGATCGGGCGGCTCGGAAACCCTAGAGTGGACCTGTCGCAACCCGATCCGAAAGTCCACCATGTTCAAGCACATCTTTGTCCCGGTCGATGGCTCCGATCTCTCCACCCGCGCGATGGACGCCAGCCTGGAACTGGCGCAGAAGCTGGGTGCGCGCGTGACCGGCTTCGTGTGCGAGCCCGACATCCCGCTGGCGGCGGTCAACGCCAGCCCGACCACCTTCGCGCGCAAGATCGAGGCGCACGAGGCCAAGACCGAGGCCCATGCCCACGCGGTGCTCGGCCACTTCGCCGAACGCGCCAGCGCCTGCGGCGTGACCTTTGCGAGCGAGTACCGCCGCAGCGACCAGACCGACGGCACGATCGCCGAGGTGGCCGATGCGGTGCAGGCCGACCTGATCCTGATGGTCACGCACGGCCGGGGCCTGTTCGGCGAGATGCTGTTCGGCTCGCACACCAAGAACGTGATGTCGCGCACCAAGATCGCGATGCTGGTCCTGCACTGATCGGCGGCTCGGGCGGCTGGCCGGGGTCGGCCGGTTTCGGTGAAACTGCGGCATGATCGTCCGCCCCCGTCCTCACTGGCTGCGCATGCTGTTCGTCGTGCGCGGCTCGATCCTGCACCGCATCGCGCCGCAGCTGCTGTGCATCCTGCTGCTGTCGCTGCTGGTCGTGCTCTTTCATGGCCAGCTGCTGCACTACAAGATCACCCTGACGGCGGTGCCGTTCTCGCTGGTGGGCGTGGCGCTGGCCATCTTCCTGGGCTTTCGCAACAGCGCCAGCTACGACCGCTACTGGGAAGCGCGCAAGTTCTGGGGGCGGCTGCTGACCGATGCGCGCAGCGCCGCACGCCTGGCCGTGGCCATGACCGATGTGCCCACCGCGCGGCCCTTCGTGCTGGGGCTGGCGGCCTTCGTGCACGCCGCCCGGCACCAGTTCCGCGGGCGCCGCGGTGAAGACGACCTGTACCGCCTGCTGCCGCAGGCCGTGGCCGAGGACGCGCTGTCGCGCCGATTCCCGGCGATGGCCATCCTGCTGTGGCTGTCACGCTGGGTGCGCGAGCAGCGCGATGCCGGCGCGATCGACACCGTCATGGCCGTGCAGATCGACCAGAGCCTGACCGGCCTGAACGATGCCTACGGCGGCTGCGAGCGCATCGCCTACACGCCGCTGCCCTTCACCTACTCCGTGATCCTGCACCGCACCGTCTACCTCTACTGCCTGATGCTGCCCTTCGGGCTGCTGGACTCGATCGGGGTGATGACGCCGCTGATGGTGACCTTCGTCGCCTACACCTTCTTCGCGATCGAGGCGCTGGGCGACGAGATCGAGGAGCCGTTCGGCACCTCGCCCAACGATCTGGCGCTCGATGCGATGACGCTCAACATCGAGGCCTCGGTGCGCGAGCTGCTGGGCGACCGCGACCTGCCCGCGCCGCTCAAGCCGATCGATTGTGTCCTGACCTGACGGACGTCACGTGAATTTTCCATTTCACCGAAACAGGGGGTTTCCCAATCCGGAGGGGGCCGATATGGTTCGTTCCATATTGTTTTTCCACTTATCGGATCCAGTCCATTTGTGTATGCGGGGCTCCCGCTCCGCTCTTCTGCACCATGGAGTCGGCCTGGTTTCCAGGTCGGATATGCGTCCAGGACACCCCGCCACACGTGGCGGGGTCCTTATTTGGGGCGGCGAATCGTGGATCATCGGGGCCTCCCGACGTCGATCCTTCTACCCGCCGCCATGTCCGAAGTCCACGCCCTTGCCGGTTCGCCGGTCGCACCCGCTGTCGCTCCCGTCGTCCT
>JAUPTP010000515.1 GCA_030918015.1 Pseudomonadota bacterium | reverse complement strand
GACTACCAGAACAAGTACTTCACCGACGAGGTGCGCTACCTCTGCCCGAGCGGCCTGCCCGAGCACGAGGAGCGCGAGATCCAGCGCATCGTCGTGGCGGCCTACAAGGCGCTGGGCTGCCGCGGCTGGGGCCGCGCCGACCTGATGATCCGCGCCAGCGACCGCCAGGCCTTCCTGCTGGAGATGAACACCTCGCCGGGCATGACCGGCCACTCGCTGGTGCCGATGTCGGCCCGCGCGGCCGGCGTCAGCTACGAGGACCTGTGCCTGCGGCTGCTGGCGGCCGCGCGCCTGGATGCGGCCCCGGCCGCGCCCCGCGAGTGAGAGCCGACGCATGACGACACGCGACAGCTCCGCCCCGTCCGATCCGGTCATGCTGCCGCTCGACGTGCAGCTGATGCGCTCGGGCTCGTCGGTGCTGGTCTGGCTGCTGGTGCTCGGCCTGCTGCTGGTGGGTGGGCACTGGCTGATGAATTCGCCCTGGTTCGCGCTCAAGCAGATCCATGTCGAGGGCGAGGTCGAGCACAGCACGGCCGACGCGATCCGCCATCACGCGCTGCCGCGGCTGCACGGCAGCTACCTGACGCTGAACCTGGTCGAGGCCCGTGCGGCCTTCGAGTCGATCCCGTGGGTGCGCCGGGCCGAGATCCGGCGCGTCTGGCCGCATGACCTGATCGTGCGCCTCGAGGAGCACCAGCCGGTGGCCTACTGGAAGCGCGACGTCGGCGAAGACCTGCTGGTCAACAGCTTCGGCGAGGTCTTCGAGGTCAATCTGGGCGACGTGGAAGACGAGACGATGCCGGTGCTGCGCGGTCCGCGCGACACCTCGGCGCGGGTGCTGGCGATGTGGAAGCGGCTGGTGCCGGTCTTCGCCGCGATGCGCTCGCGGGTGGATCGGCTGGAGCTGTCGGATCGCGGCTCGTGGCGGGCGCATCTCGACCGCGGCGCGGTCATCGAGCTCGGTCGCGGGGATGCCGACGAGGTGGTCGAGCGCGCCCAGCGCTTCATCGCCAGCGTCGGGCAGGTGAGCCGCCGCTTCGAGGGCCGCGCCATCGAATATGCCGACCTGCGCTACGGCGAGGGATTCGCCCTGAAGCTGGCCGGCATGGGCACCACCTCCCGGCCGGTGACCCCGGTCCGCAAGCACTGACGGCGCCCCCGAGGAAGACAGAGCCATGTCCAAGGAATACAACGATCTGGTCGTCGGTCTCGACGTCGGCACCGCCAAGGTGATCGCCGTGGTGGCCGAGGTGCTGCCCGATGGCGAGCTGCGCCTGGCCGGGCTGGGCGTGGCCCCCTCGCTGGGACTCAAGCGCGGCGTCGTCGTCAACATCGACGCGACGATGCACTCGATCCAGCAGGCCCTGAAAGAGGCCGAGATGATGGCCGACTGCAAGATCACCCGGGTGCATACCGGCATCTCGGGCAGCCATGTGCGGGGGCGCAACTCCACCGGCATGGTGATCGTGCGCGACCAGGAGGTCACGGCCTTCGATGTCGCCCGGGTGGTCGAGACCGCCAAGGCCATCAACATCCCCAACGACCAGCGCCTGCTGCTGGTCGAGCCCCAGGAATTCGTCATCGACGGCCAGGAGGTGCGCGAGCCGGTGGGCATGAGCGGTGCGCGCCTGGAGGTGCGGGTGCACATCGTCACCGGTGCCCACAGCGCGGCGGAGAACATCGTCAAGTGCGTGCGCCGCTGCGGCCTGGAGGTCGAGCAGCTGGTGCTCAATCCGAGCGCCTCGAGCCTGTCGGTGCTGACGCCGGACGAGAAATCGCTCGGCGTGGCCCTGGTCGACATCGGGGCGGGCACCACCGATGTGGCGATTTTCACGGAAGGGGCGATCCGTCATACTGCAGTGATTCCGATTGCAGGAGACCTGATCACCAGCGACATCGCCATGGCCTTGCGCACGCCGACCAAGGACGCGGAAGAGATCAAGATCGAATATGGCGTGGCCAAACAGCTGCTGGCCGACCCGGCCGAGCAGCTCGAGGTGCCCGGACTCGGCGACAGGGTGCCGAAGATCTTGAGCCGCCAGGCGCTGGCGGGCGTGATCGAGCCCCGGGTAGAAGAGATTTTTGCACTTGTCCAGCAAGTGATCCGGGAAAGTGGCTACGAGGAGCTTCTCTCTTCGGGCATTGTCCTGACCGGTGGATCGGCTGTGATGCCGGGTATGGTCGAGCTGGCCGAGGACATCTTCCTCAAGCCGGTGAGAAAAGGGGTTCCGACCTATGGCGGGCCCTTGTACGACATGGTGGCGAGCCCTCGATCGGCGACCGTGATGGGTCTGCTGGAGGAGGCCCGCCTGGCGAAGGTGCGAAGTTCGAGATTGGCGCCTGCCGGCACAGCGTCCCCGGGACTCACCCAGGGGCTGTTCGTTCGGGCGAGGGACTGGTTCCTGAAGAGTTTCTGATGTAATTCAGACGCAGACACAAGGAGAGCGGCATGGGTATCGAGATGATTGAAGAATTCAATCAGGGCACGCAGATCAAGGTGATCGGTGTGGGTGGTGGCGGTGGCAATGCGGTCGATCACATGATCAACCGTGGCGTGCTGGGGGTGGAATTCATCTGTGCGAACACGGATGCCCAGGCCCTGAACCGATCCAAGGCCCACACGCTGTTGCAGCTCGGTCACACTGGTTTGGGGGCTGGCTCGCGGCCTGAGGCCGGCAAGGCATCGGCCGAAGAG
>JAUPTP010000514.1 GCA_030918015.1 Pseudomonadota bacterium | reverse complement strand
TGCTCGACGACGGCGCGGCCAGCCTGAGCGCGACGGCGCGGGCGCATCTGCGCGCGGCCGACCGCGTGATCGGCGGCGCGCGCACGCTCGCGCGGCTGGAAGCCGAGATCCGCCCCGACGCCGAGCGGCTCGACCTGACCGGGCGCCTGTCCGCCGTGCCGGGCTGGGTGAGCGAGGCGCGCGAGGCCGGCCGCAAGGTGGTGGTGCTGGCCACCGGCGACCCGCTGTGCCACGGCATCGCCGGCTTCCTGGCCGCGCGGCTGTGCGTGCAGGCGGTCGAGGTGCTGCCGAATGTCTCGACGTTGCAGCTGGCCTGCGCGCGCGTGGGGCTGGTCTGGCAGGACGCGAAGATCGTGTCGATCCACGCCCGGGACGCCGGCGAATGGCAGGTCGGCGCGCCACCCACGCACGGCCTGCACGCGCTGGCGCAGGCGCTGCGCACGCACGACCGCCTGCTGGTGCTGACCAGCCCCGAGAACACGCCCGCGCGCATCGCCCGGCTGCTGCTCGCCGAGGGGCAGGGCGAGGACTTCCGCATGGCGGTGGCCGAGCGGCTGCTGCAGCCGGACGAGCGGGTGCGCGCCGAGCTGGCGCCGGCCGAGGTGGCCGAGGCACCGCCGCAGGCCTTCGCCGATCCCAATGTGGTGCTGCTGTGGCGGGTGCGCCCGCGGCCGAACCCGGTGCGCTTCGGCCTGGCCGACCGCGACTATCACCAGCGGCAGCCCGACAAGGGCCTGATCACCAGGCAGGAGGTGCGTGCGGTGTCGCTGGCGCGGCTGCAGCTGCGCGCCGACAGCAGGGTGTGGGACATCGGCACCGGCTCCGGCTCGGTCGGGCTGGAGGCGGCGCGGCTGTGCCCGCACGGTCATGTCTGGGCGATCGAGAAGAACGAGGCCGACGTTGCCATCGCGCGCCGCAACCGCGATGCCTTCGGCGTCTCCAATCACACGCTGGTGCATGGCCGCGCGCCCGAGGGGCTGGACGCCTGGCCGGATCCGGACGCCGTCTTCATCGGCGGCTCCGGCGGCGAGCTCTCCAGCCTGATCGCGCTGGGCCTGCGCCGGCTGCGCCCGGGCGGCCACCTGGTGATGAACTTCGTGACGCTGGAGAACCTGGCGGTGGCCACGCAGGCGCTCAAGGCGATGGCGGCGACCGATGCGCTCGACTGGGACGTGCTGCAGCTGCAGGCCGCGCGCAGCCGCCCGATCCTCGACATGCACCGCATGGCGGCGGAAAACCCGGTGTGGATCGTCTGCGCCCGCAAGGAGACCGCATGAATCCGGGCCTGAAGAAGATGGGCACGCTGCACGGCGTCAGCCTCGGCCCCGGCGATCCGGGCCTGATCACGCGGCGCGCCTGGGCGCTGCTCGAGCGCCCCGACACCGCCTGGGTCTACCCGGCGCGCAGCACGAAGACGCCCAGCTACGCCTTCGACATCGTCGCGCGCGCGGGCCTGGTGCCGCCGGCCGACCACCAGAGCCTGCTGTTCCCGATGACGCACGACGGCGACAAGCTCGCCCGCGCCTGGCTGCGCGCGGCCGAGGTGGTGTGGCCGAAGCTGCAGGCCGGGCAGGACGTGCTCTTCCTGGTCGAGGGCGACGCCAGCACCTACGCCACCTTCGGCCACCTGGCGCGCACGCTGCGCGCGCTGGCCGAGGAAGAGGGCGCCGAGCTGCCGATCGAGGTGGTGGCCGGCGTCAACGCCTTCACCGCCGCCTGCGCCACGCAAGGGCTGCCGCTGTGCGAGCAGGACGACACCGTGGCGCTGGTGCCCGCGGCCTACGGCGTCTCGGCGATCGACCGGCTGCTGGCCGACTTCGACACCCTGGTGCTGCTGAAGGTCAAGCCGCTGATCGGCGAGCTGCTCGACTGGCTGGAGCGGCGCGAGCTGCTCGGCCACGCCAGCTTCGTCGAGCGCTGCGGCGCGCCCGACGAGCAGGTGGCCGCCACGCCCGAGGCCCTGCGCGCGCTGCGCGAGCGCAAGGTCAGCTACCTCTCGCTGATGATCGTGCGCAGCCCGCACCGGGTGCGCGGCGAGCGCATCCGCGGCTGCCTGAAGAAGACCTCGCCCGGAGTCGCCGCATGAGCGCTGTCCCGTCCGTTTCCGCTGTCGATGCACGGGTCTGCATCGTCGCCATCACCAAGCACGGCGCCGCGCAGGCGGCAGTGCTGGCGCGCCGGCTGCCGCAGGCGTCGATCTGCACCTCGGCCAAGTTCGCCGGCGCCTTCGCAGAGGTGGCCAACCCGGTGCGCGCCTATGAGGGCGCGCTGCGCGACGAGATCGGGCCGCTGTTCGAGGGCTTCGACCAGCTGGTCTTCTTCGTCTCGCTGGGCGCGGTGGTGCGGCTGATCGCGCCGCACCTGAAGAACAAGGATGTCGATCCCGGCGTGACGGTGATCGACGACGCCGGCCAGTTCGTCATCCCGGTGCTCTCGGGCCATGTCGGCGGCGCCAACGCGATGGCCGAGCAGGTCGCCGCGCTGATCCAGGCCACGCCGGTGGTCACCACCGCGTCGGACGTGGGCCGCACCATCCCGGTCGACATCCTCGGCCGCGAGCTGGGCTGGCGCGTCGAGGCGCCGAAGATCAACATCACCCGCGTCTCGGCGCATGTGGTCAACGGCGAGCCGATCGCCTTCGTGCAGGAGGCCGGCCGCACCGACTGGTGGACCCGGCCGACGCCGCTGCCGGCCAGC
>JAUPTP010000513.1 GCA_030918015.1 Pseudomonadota bacterium | reverse complement strand
CGAGTTGCTGGAGATCGAGCAGCAGACGCGTCAGGACCGCGAGGAGCGGGCGCTGGGCCAGGTGCAGGCCAACAAGGAGCTGATCCGCAACCTGGCCCACGAGATCAAGAACCCGCTGGGTGGCATCCGCGGCGCGGCGCAGCTGCTGGCCATGGAGGTCAGCTCGCGCGAGCTGACCGAGTACACCCAGGTGATCATCCACGAGGCCGACCGGCTGCAGGCCCTCGTCGACCGCTTGCTGGCGCCGCACCGTCGCCCGCACGTGGTCGGTGACGTCAACATCCACGAGGTCTGCGAGCGGGTGCGCTCGCTGATCCTGGCCGAGTTCCCGCGCGGCCTGACGGTGCAGCGGGACTACGACATCTCGATTCCCGATTTCCGTGGCGACGGCGAGCAGCTGATCCAGGCCGTGCTCAACATCGCCCACAACGCCGCCCACGCGCTGCAGCAGCAGATCGCCGAAGCCCAGGCCTGCATCGTGATGCGCACCCGCGTCTCGCGCCAGGTGACCATCGGCAAGCAGCGTTATCGCCTGGCACTCGAATTGCATATCGAGGACAACGGACCCGGCATCCCCGAGGACATCCGGGACCGCATCTTCTACCCGCTGGTATCGGGGCGGGAGGGCGGCTCCGGCCTCGGGCTGACGCTCGCGCAGACCTTCGTGCAACAGCACCAGGGGATGATCGAATGCGACAGCCAGCCGGGCCGCACGGTTTTCCGCATCGTCATCCCGTTGCCCTGAGCCGCCGCCGCGCCACGACCTGAGGGTCGTCCGCGGTCGGAGGGCTCCGGTGCGACGTTCCAGGACCTGAAGTCCATCGCCGCATGAAACCCATCTGGATCGTAGACGACGATCAATCCATCCGCTTCGTGCTCGAGAAGGCGCTGGCGCGCGAGCAGTTCGCCACGCGCAGCTTCGCCAACCCGCGCGACGTGCTCGTGGCGCTGGAGGACGACGAGCCCCAGGTCCTGGTCAGCGACATCCGCATGCCGGGTGGCTCGGGCATCGACCTGCTGGCCAAGGTCAAGCAGAAGCATCCCGGGCTGCCCGTCATCATCATGACGGCCTACTCGGACCTGGACAGCGCGGTCTCCGCCTTCCAGGGCGGCGCCTTCGAGTACCTGCCCAAGCCCTTCGACCTGCCGCGGGCGGTCGAGCTGATCCGCCGTGCGGTCGACGAGAGCGTGCGCGAGGAGGTCCGGGATCTGGGCCAGGCCGAGATGCCCGAGATGCTGGGCCAGGCGCCGGCGATGCAGGACGTCTTCCGCGCCATCGGCCGCCTCAGCCAGAGCAACGTCACGGTGCTGATCACCGGCGAGTCCGGCGCCGGCAAGGAGCTGGTGGCGCGCGCGCTGCACAAGCACAGCCCGCGCGGGGCCGGGCCCTTCATCGCGATCAACACCGCGGCGATCCCGAAGGACCTGCTGGAGTCCGAGCTGTTCGGTCATGAGCGCGGGGCCTTCACCGGCGCGCAGACCACGCGCCGCGGCCGCTTCGAGCAGGCCGACGGCGGCACGCTGTTCCTCGACGAGATCGGCGACATGCCCTTCGACCTGCAGACGCGCCTGCTGCGCGTGCTGTCGGACGGGCAGTTCTACCGCGTCGGCGGCCACCAGCCGCTCAAGGCCAATGTCCGGGTCATCGCGGCCACCCACCAGAACCTGGAGCAGCGGGTGCGCGAGGGCGCCTTCCGCGAGGACTTGTTCCACCGCCTGAACGTGATCCGCCTGCGCCTGCCCGCGCTGCGCGAGCGGCGCGAGGACGTGCCGGCGCTGACCCGCTTCTTCCTGGCCAAGTCGGCCAAGGAGCTCGGCGTCGAGGCCAAGCGCATCACCGAGGCGGCCCTCGAACGCCTGATGGCCTTCGACTTCCCGGGCAATGTGCGCCAGCTGGAGAACGTCTGCCACTGGCTGACGGTGATGGCGCCGGCCCAGGTCATCGAGCCCAAGGATCTGCCGCCCGAGCTGATGGGGAGCGAGGTGCGTCCGCCGGCTGCGCCCGTGGCGCTGGCCGCCAGCGTACCGGCCGGCGATGGTCTGTCCAGCGCGCCGAGCTCGGGTTTCGGTGAGTTGGCGGCGCCGGCGGGCCTGTCAGGCCATGGTGCGGCCAACGGGTATGCGCCGATCGGTGCGGGTGCGGCGCCTGTCGCAGGCGGGATGCCGGGCGCCCCGGGGCTGGCCGGCGGGGGCTGGCTGGACGATCTGCAGCGCGAGGCCCGCCGTCTGCTGGAAAGCGGTGATCCGCAGGTCTGGGACACGCTGACCCGACAGTTCGAGGGGCAACTGATCCACACCGCCCTCGAGCTGACGCGCGGGCGCCGCATCGAGGCGGCGCACAAGCTCGGCATCGGTCGCAACACGATCACGCGCAAGATCCAGGAGCTCGGTCTGGACGACTGACAAGCCGTGAACGAACCGCCGATCGACCGTGGGGAGCGCATGGCTGCTGATTGCAGCAGTGGCCCGAGGAGGCGGGAGCCGATGCGCAGCGTGAGCGGTGTGAGGGCCCTTTGTGCGGCTGTGCAAGGCCTGGCGAGCGTGCGCGGCGGCCAAGGGCGCCCGGCGCGCCTCGCTTCAGGCTTCGAACGCGATGTTCAGACTGCGCATGCGCATCAGGTTGTGCGCCAGGGCGTGCCACAGCAGCACGGCTCGCGCCTTGGCGATGCCGCAGACGTTGAACCTGTGAAGTCCACGCCTT
>JAUPTP010000512.1 GCA_030918015.1 Pseudomonadota bacterium | reverse complement strand
CGGCCCCGGCCACTGGCAGGCGCACTGGGCCGCGCGCCCCGGCTTCGCGCGCGTCGAGCAGGACGACTGGCTCTGGCCGCGGCGCGGCGACTGGATGGCGCAGCTCGACGCGGCGCTGCTGGCCGATGCGCGCCCGGCGCTGCTGGTCGCGCACAGCCTGGGCTGCCAGCTCGTCGCCGCCTGGGCCGACCACAGCCGCCATGTCGCGCGGGTGCGCGGGGCGCTGCTGGTGGCGCCGCCCGACACCGAGCGCGCCGACATGCCGCCGCAGCTGCACAACTGGCGGCCGATGCGCCGGCCGCGGCTGCCCTTCCCGGCGATCGCGGTGGTGTCGTCGGACGATCCCTACTGCAGCCCCGAGCGCGCCGCCGGCCTGTGCGCCGACTGGGGCGCCGAGCGCATCGACGCCGGACCGCGCGGTCACCTGAACGCCGAGTCCGGCCTGGGCGACTGGCCCGAGGGGCTGGCGCTGCTGCAGCGGCTGATTCCGGCCCCCTGAGCGCGCGCGGATCGCGACGAATCGCGGACAATCGCGGCATGGTCACCAAGAAGCCCAAAGGACTCGGTCGCGGTCTCGAAGCCCTGCTCGGACCGCAGGTCGTGGATGCCGCGCCGATGCGCGGTGGTCGCGAGCTGCTGCCCAGCACGCTCGCGCTCGATCAGCTGCTGCCCGGCAAGTACCAGCCGCGCACCCGCATGGACGAGGGCTCGCTGTTCGAGCTGGCCGAGAGCATCCGCTCCCAGGGCGTGATGCAGCCGGTGCTGGTGCGGCAGATCGAGCCGCGCGACGGCCTGCCGATGTACGAGATCATCGCCGGCGAGCGCCGCACCCGCGCCGCGCGCCTGGCCGGCCTGACCGAGGTGCCGGTGCTGGTGCGCGAGGTGCCCGACCAGGCCGCCGCGGTGATGTCGCTGATCGAGAACATCCAGCGCGAGGATCTCAATCCGCTGGAGGAGGCCCAGGGCGTGCAGCGCCTGGTCAGCGAGTTCGGTCTGACCCATGACGGCGCCGCGCAGGCCATCGGCCGCTCGCGCAGCGCCATCTCGAACATGCTGCGCCTGCTCAACCTGGTCGAGCCGGTGCAGCAGATGCTGACCGCCGGCGATCTCGACATGGGCCATGCCCGCGCGCTGCTGTCGCTCGACCGGGCGCGTCAGATCACCTGCGCCAACGAGATCGTCGCGCGCAAGCTCTCGGTGCGCGAGACCGAGCGGCTGGTCAACCGCCAGCACGAGGAGGCGGCCATCCGCTCAGGCAGCGCGCCGACCGGCCGGGCCGCGGCTCCGGCCAAGTCGCGCGACGTGCTGCGCCTCGAGGAGCAGCTCGCCGACCTGCTGGCGGTGCCGGTCGAGATTCGCATCCGCAAGCGCACCAAGCGCGGCGACCAGGGTGAGCTGGCGATCTCCTTCGGCTCGCTCGACGACCTGGGCACGCTGCTCGACCGCCTCGGCGTGACCGAGCGCTGAGTCGCTTCATCCCCTTTGCCCAGAGGGGATTTTGTCCTGCTGAAGGCTCCCGGATGGGGGCTTGATAGCCTTGGTCCCGTCGGTCACGATGTTCACGGGTTGTATGCAACCTGAAACCCTGCAGTACGGGCACGACCCTTGCATGGCCTCCGGCAGGAACACGTGTTTCTGCCACAGGCCACCGGGGCTGCCGGGGGATCCGGTTGGACGCGCGGACCAGCGGCGCCGCCTTTCGCAGTGACGGATTGCGCGGCGCGACAAGGCGAAATGAAAAAGCCGTGTCGCTCCGGGGTTCTTTCACGGACCGCGCCGCTCAAGTTGAACGAAGCTGACCACGCCGAGTCCTAGCGGTCGGGGCGCCGAACATGGCGGTGTTCCCCGACCCTTGCAGACCAACGGAAAGCTCTGATGGAGCCTCGCGATTCCGAGCCCGCACCGGGTGTCGGCCGCAGGGACTTCATCAGATCTTCCCTGGTGGCGCGACACGAGAGCTGTCGCCCATCGCCTGACTTCACAGGAGGCTGCAATGGACGTGATCAGCAACTTCGCCGCGCGCTACGAACGGACCCGCGAGGAGGAAATCTCCATCGAGGACTACCTCGCCGAGTGCAAGCGCAATCCCCTGGCCTACGCTTCGGCGGCCGAGCGCATGCTCAAGGCCATCGGCGAGCCGAAGATGGTCGACACCCGCAACGACCCGCGCCTGTCGCGCATCTTCGCCAACAAGGTCATCAAGGTCTATCCCGCCTTCGCCGAGTTCTACGGCATGGAGGAGGCCATCGAGCAGGTCGTCTCCTATTTCCGCCATGCCGCGCAGGGCCTGGAGGAGAAGAAGCAGATCCTCTACCTGCTGGGCCCGGTGGGCGGCGGCAAGAGCTCGATCGCCGAGCGTCTGAAGCAGCTGATGCAGGAGATGCCCTTCTACGCGATCAAGGGCTCGCCGGTGAACGAGTCGCCGCTGGGCCTGTTCGATCCGGCCGAGGACGGCCCGGTGCTCGAGAAGGAGTTCGGCATCCCGGCGCGCTATCTCAACCGCGTGATGAGCCCGTGGGCGGTCAAGCGCCTGGAGGAGTACGGCGGCGACATCCGCCGCTTCAAGGTCGTCAAGCGCTATCCCTCGATCCTCAAGCAGGTCGGCATCGCCAAGACCGAGCCGGGCGACGAGAACAACCAGGACATCAGCGCGCTGGTCGGCAAGGTCGACATCCGCAAGCTCGAGACCTATGCCCAGGATGATC
>JAUPTP010000511.1 GCA_030918015.1 Pseudomonadota bacterium | reverse complement strand
CTCCGAGCGGCCTGCCGCCCGCTGGGCCCGCTGGCGCGCGGCGCTGCTGGCGCGGCGCGGCGGCCGCACGGCCTGGCTCTGCAGCCTCGGCAACTGGACGCTGAAGCTGGCCACGCTGGCGCTGTTGCTCGAGGCCCTGGGTGGCGCCGGACCGGGCGGCGGCGTCGCGGCCCTGCACGGCGTGATCGCCGGGGAATGGGCCGGCGTGCTGCCCGTGCAGGCCCCGGGCGGGCTGGGCAGCCACGAGGCCGCGGTCTGGGCCGGGGCAGGACGGCCGCAACCGGCCGCCGCGGCGCTGAGCGCGGTGGTGCAGGTCCACGCCCTGTCGCTGGGCCTCTCCAGCCTGGGCGCCGTGCTGGCCCTGGGGCGTCCCGCCACCGACACCGCAACGACAGGATCGACGACATGAACGCGGCCGACGCGACGCTGGCACGCACGCCAGCACGACAGCAGGATGGGGGATCCGGTGACGGGGCGGGGAGCGGCCCCAGGGAGGTCACCGGGGTGAAAGTGGCGGCGGCGGGCGCAGGCCTGCCGTCGCCGGCGCACCTGCCGGCCCACCATCTGTCGGTCGTCGTGCCGATGTACAACGAGGTCGACAACGCCGCGGCGCTGATCGACGCCGTGCGGCTGGCGCTGGCCGCCTACCCGCAGCCCTGGGAGCTGGTCGTCGTCGACGACGGCAGCCGCGACGCCACCGCCGCGGCGCTGCGCCGCCACGCCCGCGCCACCGGCGCGCCGGTGCGGGTGATCGCGCTGGCGCGCAACTTCCGCCAGACCGCGGCGATGCAGGCCGGCATCGACGCCGCGCAGGGCGATGTCATCGTGACGATGGACGGCGACCTGCAGAACGACCCGCGCGACATCCCGCGCCTGGTGCAGCGCCTGCTGACCGAGGACCTGGACATCGTCGCGGGCTGGCGGGTGCAGCGCCAGGACGGCTTCTGGCTGCGCCGCCTGCCCTCGCAGCTGGCCAACCGGCTGATCCGGCGCATCACCGGGCTGCCCTTCCACGACCTGGGCTGCAGCCTGAAGGCCTTCCGCGCCAGCGTGCTGCGCGAGGTGCGGCTCTACGGCGAGATGCACCGCTTCATTCCGGCCTGGCTGTCGACAGTGACCTCGCCTGCGCGCATGGCCGAGGAGCCGGTCGACCACCACCCGCGCCTGCACGGCACCTCCAAGTACGGCCTGTCGCGCACGCTGCGGGTGCTGGTGGACCTGCTGGCGGTCACCTTCTTCCAGCGCTTCGCGGCGCGGCCCGGGCATTTCTTCGGCGTGATCGGCCTGGCGGTGCTGGGCACGGGCCTGGCGATCCTGGGCTACCTGGGCGTGCTCAAGCTGCTGGGCGAGGACATCGGCGGGCGGCCGCTGCTGTCGCTGGGCTTCTTCTGCGCCATCGGCGGGCTGCAGTTCCTGACCACCGGCGTGCTGGCCGAGCTGCTGATCCGCATCTACTACGGCGCGCGCCACGGCCAGCCCTATGTGGTGCGGCAGGACGACGGCCGCGATGAGCCCCGCGCCTGAATCGCGCGCCCCGCGCTGGAGCCCCTGGCTGCCGGCCCTGCTGCTGCTCGGCGCGATGCTGCTGCGGCTGGGCGCCGCGCCGCTGGTCGACGTCGACGAGGGCGCCTTCGGCGAGGCCTCGCGCGAGATGCTCGCCGGCGGCGACTGGAGCCGCACCACGCTCAACGGCGAGCCGCGCTGGGACAAGCCGATCCTGATCTACTGGCTGCAGGCCGGCGCGATGGCGCTGCTGGGCCGGCATGAGTTCGCGCTGCGCCTGCCCTCGGTGCTGGCGGCCTGGGGCTGGGTGCTGGCGACCGCGATGTTCGCGCGGCCACGCTGGGGCGATGCGGCGGCGCTGGGCGCCGGTGCGGTGCTGGCCAGCGGGCTGGGCGTGGCGCTGATCGGGCGCGCCGCCACCGCAGATGCCTTGCTCAACCTGTGGCTGGCGCTGGCCGGGCTGGACCTGTGGCGCCATCTCGAAGCCGCGCCCGGCAGCACAGCGGCGCGCCAGGCGCTGCGCCGCACCGCGCTGTGGATCGGCCTGGGCCTGCTGACCAAGGGGCCGATCGCGCTGATCGTTCCCGGCGCGGCCGCGCTGGTCTTCCTCGCCACGCGCCGCAGCCCGGTGCCGGCGGGCACGCGGCTGCGCGGCCTGCTGGGCGACGGGACGGCCTGGGCGCTGATGCTGGCGGTGGCCCTGCCCTGGTATGCGCTGATGCTGGTGCAGCACGGCCAGGCCTTCGTCGACGGCTTCCTGGTGCGGCACAACCTGTCGCGCTATCAGGGCACGCTCGAGGGCCACGGCGGCAGCCTGGGCTACTACCTGCTGGTGCTGCCGCTGCTGATGCTGCCGTGGACGCCGCTGCTGGTGCCGCTGCTGCGCCGTGCGCGGGCGCTGTGGCGCGAGCCGCTGGCGGGCTATCTGCTCGGCTGGGCCGGCTTCGTGATCGTCTTCTTCAGCCTGTCGGGCACGAAGCTGCCGCACTACGCGCTGTACGGCCTGACGCCGCTGGCGCTGCTGGCGGGCCGCCTGATGGCAGCCGAGGCGCTGCCCCGCGCGCTGCTGCGGCTGCAGCAGGCGCTGCTGGTGCTGCTGGCGCCGCTGCTGGCCGGCGTCGCGCTGGCGCTGCAGACCCACGCCGAGCGCATCAACGATCCGCTGTACCGGGCGCTGCTGGGCGCGCCGACGCCGTCGCCGG
>JAUPTP010000510.1 GCA_030918015.1 Pseudomonadota bacterium | reverse complement strand
GGCAGCGCCGGCTGCGCCCGCGGCTCCCGCAGCCCCGGCGCGCGCCGAGGTCGGTCTGGCCTGCCCGGGCTATGCGCAGATCATCCAGGACACGATGGCCGGCGCCTTCGAGCGCTACGGCGTGACCGGCGTGGTGCGGGTGCGCATGCTGGTGCGCGGCGGGCAGGTGGTCGACGCCAGCGTGCTGTCTGGCCCGCGGGAATACCACCGGCTGGCGCTCAGCGCGGCGCGGCGCATGAAATGCCACGCCTCCGGCGCCGACGAGGTGCAGGTCAGCTTCGAGATCAGCCTGCGCGAGGAATGAGGCGCGGGCACGGCGCTCAGCGGGCTCAGAGCGCCTTGGCCAGGTCCATGACCCAGTAGTTGGACAGGTTGCCGGGGTTGTAGACGCAGGCGATGCCGACCTCTTCCACGGTGGCGTTCATCACGTTGGCGCAGTGGGCCTCGCTGTTCATCCAGGCATCGACCACCCGGACGACGGTGGGCTGGCCGGCAGCGATGTTCTCGGCCACCGTCGACCAGTTGTAGCCGGCCGTGCGCACCCGGTCGGCCACGCTGCTGCCATTGGAGCCGGTGTGGCCGAAGAAGCCCTTGGCGATCATGTCCTGCGCATGGCCGAGCGCGGCGGTGGTCAGCCTGTCGTTCCAGCGCAGGGCGGCCGCCGCCGGGAAGCTGCCCCGGCTGCCGCAGGTCTGCGCGCTGGCCCGGCGCCGGTTGATCTCGGCCAGCACCGCGCTCTGGAAGTTGTCGATGCCGCAGTGCTCGCTCGTGCTGGTTGCCGTGCTGGTCTGCGCCGTGCCGGTGCTGCCCGCCGATGTCGCGGCGGAGGCCGTGCTCACGCCCTCATCCCCGCCGCCGCAGCCGGACAGCAGCGTGATCAGGAGCAGGGCGGCGGCGAGGGCCCGGAGCGGGCGGGTGTTACAGGTGCGGATCATCGGACAGGGCAGGCGCGAAGAAGAACGGTGGCTCGGCAAGGGGGCATCGATTCTGGAGGCCTGAATTGCTCGGGCAAGAGGTAATAAGTCGTACTGATCCGCGATTCGTGGCATTTGCACGCATAAACCCTGGCGTCCCACTGATTTTTCATGGTAATACCCCGTATTTGAGGGGGTTCGGCCTGTGGCGGTGTGACGAGGGTTGGCGTAGAGTGTTGCGCCCCATTTGCAATGGGTTGAATCACCTTGTTGGCAACTTGTGCGCTTTGGCTACAGGCGTCAGCAGGGGTCTCTGATTCAGATCAAGGCGGGGTTGCGCGATCGGGCGCACGGCGATGGGTCTCCCCGGATCAGGGGCCGGCGGGGCGGCCTTGATAATTTCGAAAGGTTCGCCGGGTACCATCCGGCGATGTCAATTCACGTATTCACGGATCCTTCTCCGCGGTCGACGCGCTCTCGGCGCGCGGTGCCGTTCTCTTCGGCCTTGCCTGTGGTGGACCTGGGCAAGGCGCTGGCTTCCCAGCTGATCGTCTGGCATCACCTGGCCTTGTACGGGCCGATGTGCGAGGTGGCCGACGCCCTGGCGCCGGAGCTGCGGGCCTGGCTGATCGACAACGGTCGTCTGGCCGTGCAGGCCTTCCTGGTGATGGCCGGCTTCCTGGCGGCCCGTTCGGTGGTGCCGCATCCCGGCGCAGCGCCGCGGACGGGCACGGGGCATGCCGTGGTCGATCTCGTCGCCTCGATCGGTCGACGCTTCTGGCGGCTGGCTGCGCCCTACTGGATCGCGCTGCTGGCCGCGCTGCTGGCGGCATGGTGCGCGCGTGCGCTGATCGATCACCCGACGATTCCCGCCGAGCCGACCTGGCTTCAGGGCATCGCCAACGCGCTGATGATGCAGGACATCGCGGGCATGGCGGCGCTCTCGGCCGGGGTCTGGTATGTGGCGATCGACCTGCAGCTGTTCGCGATGGTCGCGCTGCTGGGGCTGCTGCGCCAGGGCTGCGAGGGCGCTGCCCGCACGGTGCTGACGGTCAGCCTGGTGCTGGGTGCGGTGCTGTCGTCGCTGCTGGTGTTCAACCTCGACACCAGCCTGGATGCCTGGGCGATCTATTTCGCCGGCTCCTACGGCATGGGCATGCTGGCGCAGTGGGCGGTGGCCTCGCGGCCGGCGGCCCGCGTGAGCTGGCTGCTGGTGCTGCTGGCGCTGACCGGTGTGGCGATGCTGACCGAGTGGCGCGAGCGCATCCTGCTGGCGGGGCTGTGCGCGCTGGTGCTGGCGCTCCTGGTGCCGCTGCCGCTGGCGCTGCCCCGGCGACTGGCCGCGCTGGCGGCGTGGCTGGCGCGGATCTCGTACGCGGTCTTCCTGCTGCACTATCCGGTGCTGCTGCTGACCGGCGCGGTGATCGGCGCCTGGTGGCCTGACAGCCCGGTCGCGCATGCGGCGGGGCTGGGGCTGGCCTGGAGCCTGAGCCTGCTGGCCGGCTGGGGCCTGCAGGCCGGGCTGGAGGCCTGGGCGCGCTGGCGCCGGCAGGCCTCGCGGTCCGGTGTGGACGATCAGCGCGCGGCGGTGCCGGGCTGAGCCGCGATCTCGTCGCCGTGCGGCAGCGCGGCGTCGATCGCGTGGGTCAGGGTCTCTTCGGCCGGCATCGGCGACTGGCCGTTGAGCGCCGCATTCATCTGATGGCTGTCGAGCTGGCCGCACCACTTGGCCACCACCAGCGTGGCCACGCCGTTGCCGATCAGGTTGGTCAGCGCGCGCGCTTCCGACATGT
>JAUPTP010000509.1 GCA_030918015.1 Pseudomonadota bacterium | reverse complement strand
GGTTCTGGAACACGATCTGGATGCGCCGGCGCAGCGCCTGCCGCGCCGGGCCCTGGTGTGCGAACAGGTCCTCGCCGTCGAACAGCACCTGCCCGGCGCTGGCCTCGTGCAGCCGCAGCAGCGTCAGGCCCATCGTCGTCTTGCCCGAGCCGGATTCGCCGACCACGCCCAGCGTGCGCCCGCGTCGCAGCCGGAAGCTCACGTCCTGCACCGCCTTGAACTCGCGCCGGCGCCACAGGCCTTCGCGGAAGAAGAAGGACTTGCCCAGGCCGCGTGCCTCGATCAGCACCGGCGCATCGTCGGCCGATTCGGGGCGGGGGCGGCGGGCCGGGGCGGGCGCGCGGCCGGCGAGGTGGTCGTCGATGACCGCCAGCCGAGGGGTGTCGCTGTCGAGCGCCGGCCGGCAGGCCAGCAGCGCGCGGGTGTAGGCGTCCTGCGGCGCGGTGAAGATCGCCTCGACCGGGCCCTGCTCGCGCACCTGGCCGTGGCGCATCACCACCACCCGGTCGGCGATCTCGCCGACCACGCCGAGGTCGTGGCTGATGAACAGCAGGCTCATGCGCCGCTCGCGCTGCACCCGCTCGAGCAGCTCCAGGATCTGGCGCTGGATGGTCACGTCGAGCGCGGTGGTCGGCTCGTCGGCGATCAAGAGGCGCGGCTCGCAGGCCAGCGCCATGGCGATCATCACCCGCTGCTGCTGGCCGCCCGAGAGCTCGTGCGGATAGGCCGACAGGCGCCGGCGCGGCTCGGGCAGGCCGACCTCGGCGAGCAGCTCCTCGGCCCGCGCCAGCGCGGCGCGGCGGCTCAAGCCCAGGTGCAGCCGCAGCGGCTCGGCGATCTGCGCGCCCACCGTGAAGACCGGGTTCAGCGAGCCCATCGGGTCCTGGAACACGCAGGCGATCTGGCGGCCGCGCAGGGCCCGCAGCTCGGCCGGCGTCGCGCCGAGCAGATCGCGGCCGTCCCAGAGGATGCGCCCGCTGCGCTCGGCGTTGTCGGGCAGCAGGTTCAGGATCGACATCGCCGTCACGCTCTTGCCCGAGCCGGACTCGCCCACCAGCGCGACGGTGGTCTCGGCCGGGATGTCGAGATGGACGCCGCTGCCGGGCGCCTCGCCGCCGACCGCGCGGCCCCAGCGCGGCTGGCGGCCCTGGCCGCTTTCCCGGCCGAGGCGGAAGCGCACCCGCAGGTCCTCGATGCGCAGCAGTGGTGCATCCGGGTGCGGCAGGCCGGCGGGCAGGGCGATGTTCGGGATCGGCAGGTCCATCGCGTCAGCCCTCCAGCCCGCGCAGCTTCGGATCGAGCGCGTCGCGCAGCGCGTCGGTCATCAGCGAGAAGGCGGTGACGAACACCGCCATGAAGGTGGTCGCGGTGGCGATCTGCCACCAGTAGCCCAGGATCAGCTCGCTCTGCGCCTCGGCCAGCATCGTGCCCCAGCTCACCTGGTCGACGCTCACGCCCAGGCCCAGGTAGGACAGGATGACCTCGTACTTGATGAAGCCCACGACATGGATCGAGAGCTGCACCAGCACGACGTGGCTGACGTTGGGCAGGATGTGGCGGAACATGCGCTGCCCGGGGCTGGCGCCGATCGCCTCGGCGGCGCGCACATAGTCGCGCGCGGCGTGCTTCATGAACTCGGCGCGCACCAGCCGGTAGATGCCGGTCCAGCCGGTCAGCCCCAGGATCAGCACCACGCTGGTCACGCCCCGCCCGGCCACCGCCGCGAAGGCGAAGATCAGCAGGATGCCGGGAATGGACGTGAAGACGTTGTAGACCCACTCGAGCAGGTCGCCGACGCGCCCGCCCAGGAAGCCGGCCAGCGCGCCCAGCACCGTGCCGATCGCCGCGGCGACCACCGCGGCCAGCACGCCGACCAGGATCGAGATCTGCGAGCCCTTGATCGCCTTGTCGAGCACGCTGCGGCCGAGCCGGTCGCCGCCCAGCGGCAGCGTCTCGGCCAGCTGGGGGGTCTCGACCGACTGGCGCGCGGTGGCCTCGTCCCATTCGCGGTAGCGTGGCGCCAGCGGGTCGACGCTGGAGAGGTCGAGCAGCGGCGCGCTGGCCGCAGGCGCCGGCAGGCCCGGCATCGGCAGCGCCTGCGGCGCCGGGCCCAGCAGCGTCGGCGGCGCGTAGGACACGCCGCGCTCCTGCTGCCAGTGCGCGCCGGCCAGGCCGGTGACGGCCGCCAGCACCAGCAGCGCATACAGCAGCACCACCGCGATCGCGGTCATGCCGACGCGGTCGCCGCGCAGCCTTCGTGCGGCCAGCGCCCAGACGCCCTCGGAGGTCGTGCCCAGGCCGGGAAGGGCGCTCATTTCAGCGTCACCCGGGGATCGACCGCCTTGTAGAGCAGGTCGGTGAGCAGGTTGATCAGCATCGTGATGACCGCCAGATAGATCGTGACCGCCTGGATGACGGGGTAGTCGCTGCGGTTGACCGCCAGCATCACCTCGCGGCCGATGCCGGGAATCGAGAAGAAGACCTCGATCAGGAAGGAGCCGACGAAGAGGCCGGGCAGCTGCATCGACACATTGGTCAGGATCGGGATCAGCGCGTTGCGCAGCACATGCCGCATCAGCACCGCGCGCTCGCCCAGGCCCTTGGCGCGCGCGGTGCGCACATGGTCCTGGCCGATCTCGTCGAGGAAGAAGCTGCGGTACAGGCGCAGCTGCGGCGACAGGCCCACCATCACCGCCAGCAGCACCGGCA
>JAUPTP010000508.1 GCA_030918015.1 Pseudomonadota bacterium | reverse complement strand
AGCATATTTGTGAGCACCTTGAGCAAGTTCGGCCGAAAGCCGCAGACGGCGTGATCCTGACCCGCGCGTCAGACCTCAAGATCACGCCGATCATCTGGCTCTGGCGCGACTGGCTGGCATGCGGAAAGTTACATCTTCTGGCCGGTGCGCCCGGTCAGGGGAAGACGACGATTGCCCTCAGCCTGGCCGCGACCGTCACCAGTGGGGGACGCTGGCCGGACGGCTCGCGCTGCCCTGTCGGTAGCGTGCTGGTCTGGTCAGGCGAGGATGACCCGGCCGACACCCTGGCGCCGCGCCTGAAGGCGATGGGCGCCGACATGGGCCGCGTGTTCTTCGTGTCCGGTGCACGCGTCGACGGCGAGGAACAGCCCTTCGACCCGGCCCGCGACCTGATCCAACTGGCCGCCGCCGTGGGGCGCATCGGCGACGTGCGGCTGATCGTGGTCGATCCCATCGTGTCGGCCGTGGCTGGCGACAGCCACAAAAACACCGAGGTCCGCCGCGCGCTGCAACCGCTGGTGGACATGGCCGCCGCTGCCGGCGCCGCCGTGGTCGGCATCACGCATCTGAGCAAAGGCACAGCCGGCCGAGATCCAACCGAGCGAGTGACCGGCTCGATTGCCTTCACCGCCGTCGTGCGCGTGGTGCTCATGGCCGCCAAGGTCAGGGGCGAGGACGGCGAGGACCGGCGCATCCTGGCCCGCTCAAAGAGCAACATCGGCCCGGACGATGGGGGATTCGTCTACAGCCTGGAGCAGACCGAAGCCATCCCTGGCGTGCAGGCATCGGCGGTGCGATGGGGCGAGGCGGTCGAGGGCACCGCGCGCGAGCTGCTGGCCGAAAGCGAGGCCGACCGCGACGACGCCGAAGGATCTGCCAAGGATCGCGCGGAGGCCTGGCTGATTGAGCTGCTGGCCGGTGGTGCCATCCAAGCGAAACAGGTTCAGGCCGATGCCAAGGAGGCCGGTCTGGCGTGGGCGACCGTGCGCCGCGCCGCCGATTCGCTCAACGTCGCGCGCATCAAAGACGGTCTGCGCGGGGGGTGGTACTGGCGCATCAATGACCGCCTGCGCGACCAGTTTTCAGAAGGTGCTCACCAAGATGCTCACCAAGATGCTCACGAAGGTGCTCACGAAGGTGCTCACCCTGAGCGATGAGCACCTTGAGCATCTTCGGGGGTTTTTTGAGCACCTTCGGGACGCCCGACACCGGCCAAACCAACCAGTACCACACCCCTCAAGGCCATCAATCGATGCAACCACATCCGCCCGATCTGCACAAACCAAGGACACCGACATGACCATCGAAGCACTCATCACCGGCAAGCTGCACCGGCCAGCCGAGACCCGCACCAGCATGACCGCCCGCGTCCTGTACCTACAAGCTGTCGTGCAGATCTTCAAGACGGATGCCGCCTTGGTGGCGACCATCGGCAAGGCCGCCCGCATGAGCGCGGCGCAGCGTGCCGAGTTGGCCGCCGGCCTGGCCGCCATGCGCCAAGACGGCCGCGAGGTCGCACACCTGCGGGGGGTGGCTCTGGCTGGCGCCGATGCCGCCACTGTGGTGACGACCTTCGCCGATGGCCGCGCCGGTATCGGCCCGGTCATCCCGGACGAACCCACCGACCTGCAGACCGCCAAGGCTCAAGCCGCAGAGGATGGCGCCGACCTGCCGGCCGGCTTCGCGGTCATCGTGTTCCCGGCTGGTGCCGTGGCGGGGGCCCTGCAATGAGCGCCGCACCGCGCGAGATCCTGCGGCGCGTGATCCATCTGAGCACCCACGTCGACGCCCTGCCGGTGGACTGGCCGGCGCTGGGCGCCGCGCTGCGCCAGATTGACGAGGACGGCCCGGGAGATCACGAGCGGGCCGCCGTGAATGCCGCCTGTTCTCTGGCGGGCCTGTCGCCCGATCAGGCTCAGGCCGCTTACTGGCTGCTGGGCGACCTGTCCGATGCGAGGGCGGATCTGGAGGCCCTGCCGCCTGACGACCTGGCCGAGCTGCTGCGCGAGCTCGCCGCCGATGGCGATCAGGAAGAGCTGGTCATTGCGCTCGAAGTCTGCCCGCACGATGCGCCTGCCTACGTCGCCAAGCTGCGCGAGCTGGTCGAGACGGGCGACCCCAGCGACACCCGGCCCGCTGATCCTGCCGCCGTGCGGGCCGAGCAGATCCGCGCGCTTCTGGCCTGTCCGAAGCCGGGCCACACGCTCACGCCCGGCCTGGCTGCAGCCATCGTCGACGCCATGGCCGCATGGCATCGCCTCAAGGTCGAGACGGCCGAGCAGCGCGCCATCCGTGAGGCGTTCGCCCGCGCTCACGCCCTCATGGGCCAGCGCGGCGACCGCGACCCGCGCACGATGGATGCCGTCATCAAGGCCCTGGAGCTTCAAGACCCGGGGTGCTGCGCCCGGATGCTCGCGCAAGGCGGCCTCACGATGCCGACCCCGACGCACTGCACAGCCGAGGGTGAGCCGCTCTACAGCCTGGAATCCCTTGCCGACGCGCTGGGCGCCGATGCGGGCGACCTGGTGGCCATTGCCGAGGAACTGGAGGCGGTCGGCTTGGAGGTGCGCCGCGAGGCTGCCGGGCGGCTGCATTGATGGCGAGCCTGTCGGCGTGGCGCGCGAGCTGCGCCGCTGCCCGGCTTTTCGCTCGATCACGGGAACTTGATCGAGCCTGCCGAAACTGAGAGAAATGATGAGCGAAATAACCGAC
>JAUPTP010000507.1 GCA_030918015.1 Pseudomonadota bacterium | reverse complement strand
CCCGCCGCCGGCCGTCGGCGTGCTGACCGTGCATGCCGAGCCGGTGGCGATCCGCAGCGAGCTCTCCGGCCGGCTGGAGGCCTGGCGCACCGCGCAGGTCCGCGCCCGTGTCGCCGGCATCGTGCAGAAGCGGCTGTTCACCGAAGGCGGCAGCGTCCAGGCCGGTCAGGCGCTGTTCCAGCTCGATGACGCGCCGTACCGTGCCGCGCTCGACAGCGCGCTGGCCGCGCAGTCCCGTGCCGAGGCCAATCTGGCCCAGGCCCAGGCCAACCTGGCGCGCAACGAGCCGCTGGCCGCGGCCCGAGCGATCAGCCAGACCGAATGGGTGTCGACCCAGACCGCGCTCAAGCAGGCGCAGGCCGATGTCGCCACCGCCAAGGCCTCGGTCACCACCGCGCGGCTCAATGTCGACTACGCCCAGGTCAAGGCGCCGATCTCCGGCACCATCGGCCGCGCGCTGGTCACCGAGGGCGCGCTGGTCGGGCAGGGCGAGGCCACGCAGCTCGCGCTGATCCAGCAGACCGATCCGATGTACGTCAACTTCACCCAGTCCGCCGCCGAGGTGATGCGCCTGCGCCAGGCGGTCGAGGCGGGCCGGCTCGGCCAGGGCGGCGGGCGCGGCGCCGATGTGCGCCTGGTGCTCGACGACGGCAGCGAGCATCCGCAGCCCGGCCGGCTGCTGTTCTCCGACCTGTCGGTCGATGCCACCTCCGGCCAGGTGACCTTGCGTGCCGAGGTGCCCAATCCGAAGGGCACGCTGCTGCCGGGCCTGTTCGTGCGGGTGCGCATCGCGCAGGCCGAGGCGCCGCGTGCGGTGCTGCTGCCGCAGCAGGCGGTGACCCGCGGCAACGCCGGCGACACCGTGCTGGTGGTGGGCGAGGGCAATCTGCCCGCGCCCCGCCCGGTGAAGATCGGCGGCGCCAACGGCACGAACTGGGTGGTGCTCGACGGCCTGAAGGACGGCGAGCAGGTCATCGTCGACGGCTTCCAGAAGATGCGGCCGAAGTCGCCGGTCACGCCGGTGCCGTGGGCCGCGGGCACCGCGCCGGTGTCGGCACCGGTGTCTGCACCGGCCTCGGCCGCCAGCCGCTGATCGCCCAGGAGAGACGAAACGATGTCTTCCCGATTCTTCATCGACCGGCCGATCTTCGCCTGGGTGATCGCGCTGTTCATCCTGGTTCTGGGCGGCGCGGCGGTCACCCAGCTGCC
This sequence comes from Pseudomonadota bacterium, assembly GCA_030918015.1. Taxonomy (GTDB): domain Bacteria; phylum Pseudomonadota; class Gammaproteobacteria; order Burkholderiales; family Burkholderiaceae_C; genus Sphaerotilus. The sequence goes on along the minus strand of JAUPTP010000507.1, from coordinate 1,504 downwards.
GGTGGCGCAGTACCCGACGGTGGCGCCGCCGTCCATCGTCATCACCACCGCCTATCCCGGCGCCTCGGCGCAGGTGCTCGAGGACAGCGTGCTGGCGGTCATCGAGCAGGAGCTCAACGGCGCGCCCGGCCTGATCTACATGGAGTCGAGCGCCGACGCCAGCGGCGCGGGCACGATCACCGTGACCTTCGAGCCGGGCACCGATGTCTCGATCGCGCAGATCGAGGTGCAGAACCGCCTGAGCCGCGCCACGCCGCGCCTGCCCTCGGCGGTGACGCAGCAGGGCGTGCGCGTCGACAAGGCGCGCTCGAACTTCCTGCTGTTCGTCATGCTCAGCTCGAAGAACCCGGCCTATGACCCGGTGGCGCTGGGCGACTATGCCGCGCGCAACATCCAGCCCGAGCTGCTGCGGGTGCCCGGCGTCGGCCAGGCCCAGCTCTTCGGCACCGAGCGCGCGATGCGCGTCTGGATCGATCCGGCCAAGCTGGTCGGCTACGGCCTGGGCACGGCCGAGGTCGTCAATGCGATCCGCACCCAGAACGTGCAGGTCTCGGCCGGCTCGGTGGGCGGCACGCCCAATCCGGCCGAGCAGAGCTTCTACGCCACCGTCAGCGTCTCGGGCCAGTTCACCTCGGTGGAGGAGTTCGGCCGCATCCTGCTGCGCGCCAACGCCGACGGCTCGAGCGTACGGCTGAAGGACGTCGCCCGCATCGAGCTGGGCGGCCAGGCCTATGCGACCACCTCGCGCCTGAACGGGGTGACCGCCACCGGCATCGGCATCCAGCTCGCGCCCAGCGGCAACGCGCTGGCCACCGCCCAGGCGGTGCGCGCGCGCATGGCCGAGCTGCAGAAGTTCATGCCCGAGGGCGTGAGCTACGAGGTGCCCTACGACAGCTCGAAGTTCGTCTCGATCTCGATCGAGAAGGTGATCCACACGCTGCTGGAGGCCATCGCGCTGGTCTTCGTGGTGATGTTCCTGTTCCTGCAGAACTGGCGCTACACCATCATTCCGACCATCGTCGTGCCGGTGGCGCTGATGGGCACCTTCGGCGTGATGCTGACCGCGGGCTTCTCGATCAACGTGCTGACGCTGTTCGGCATGGTGCTGGCGATCGGCATCCTGGTCGACGACGCGATCGTCGTCGTCGAGAACGTCGAGCGCATCATGGCCGAGGAGGGCCTGAGCCCGGCCGCGGCCACCCGCAAGGCGATGGGCCAGATCACCGGCGCCATCATCGGCATCACCGTGGTGCTGGTGGCGGTGTTCGTGCCGATGGCCTTCTTCAGCGGCTCGGTGGGCAACATCTACCGGCAGTTCTCGCTGTCGATGGTGGCCTCGATGCTGTTCTCGGCGCTGATGGCGCTGACGCTGACGCCGGCGCTGTGCGCCACGCTGCTCAAGCCGATCGAGGGCGGCCACCACGAGAAGAAGGGCTTCTTCGGCGCCTTCAACCGGGTGTTCAGCCGCACCACGCACGGCTACGAGGGGCTGGTGGCGCGCATC
>JAUPTP010000506.1 GCA_030918015.1 Pseudomonadota bacterium | reverse complement strand
CCCTCGACCGCGCGCCCGTCGGTGCCGTGGCACTGCGCGCAGCCGGCGGCCAGCGCGCGCAGGTGCAGCGCCTCGGCGCGGGGGGCGGCCTCGGCCGCGCTGGCGGCGCGCATCAGCATCAGGCCCAGCAGTGCGGGCGCGAGCAGGCGGGAGGGCGCGGGCATCATGGCTTCTTCCGGGAACGATTCACACTCGGGCGCCCATGGTGCCGCCGCCGTCCGGGCTGCGGATAATGGGGTCTTCCCTCAGATCCTCGGAGTTGCATCCACCATGACCGCCGCCCTGCTTGCCGGAATGACGCCCGCCCGCCTCGACGCGATCGCGCCGGAGCGGCTGCCCGCGCTGCTGCGCCTGATGCCCAAGGCGGAGCTGCACATCCACATCGAGGGCTCGCTCGAGCCCGAGCTGATCTTCCGGCTCGCGCAGCGCAACGGTGTGGCGCTGCCCTATGCCGATGTCGAGGCGCTGCGCGCGGCCTACGCCTTCACCGACCTGCAGAGCTTTCTCGACATCTACTACGCCGGCGCCAGCGTGCTGCTGAAGGAGGAGGACTTCTTCGACATGGCCTGGGCCTACCTCGAGAAGGCCGCCGCCGACAATGTCGTGCACGCCGAGATCTTCTTCGACCCGCAGACCCACACCGCGCGCGGCGTGCCCTTCGAGACGGTCATCAAGGGCCTGAACCACGCGGTGCACCGTGCGCACGCCGAGCTGGGCGTGAGCGCGAAGCTGATCCTGTGCTTCCTGCGCCACCTGAGCGAGGAGGAGGCCTTCGCGACGCTGGAGGAGGCGCTGCCGTGGCGGCACCACTTCATCGGCGTCGGCCTGGACAGCAGCGAGGTGGGCCATCCGCCGAGCAAGTTCGAGCGGGTCTTCGCGCGCTGCCGCGAGCTGGGCCTGCACATCGTGGCCCACGCCGGCGAGGAAGGCCCGCCGGCCTACATCGTCGAGGCGCTGGACCTGCTGCAGAGCGAGCGCATCGACCACGGCGTGCGCAGCCTGGAAGACCCGGCGCTGGTGGCGCGGCTGGCGGCCGCGCGCATCCCGCTGACGGTGTGCCCGCTCTCGAACGTCAAGCTGTGCGTCTTCGACGACCTGACCCAGCACAACATCGGCGCGCTGCTCGACGCCGGCCTGTGCGCGATGCTCAACTCGGACGACCCGGCCTATTTCGGCGGCTACATGAACCAGAACTTCGTCGAGCTGTTCGCCGCGCAGCCGCAGCTCACCGCCCGCCACGCCTACCAGCTCGCGCTCAACAGCTTCGAGGCCAGCTTCGTTGCGGACGAGCAGAAGACCGTCTGGATGCACCGCCTCGACGAGGTGTTCGCGGCGGGGTGATCAGGCGAGACGGCCGTTGGCTGCGGTCGATTCTCGCTGCAGCCAGCGTCGCCCGAACGCTTGTGCCGGCTGTTCGACAAGGCGCGTGGACAAGTGGCTGACCCCGATGACCACCGGGGTCAGGCCCAGGATGACCCCCCAGTATTGCCAGACCTCCATGCCCCGTATCCGTTCGGGCGTGATGAGGAGGTTCAGGGCAGCGTAGAGCACCAGGCCATGGAGCAGGTACAGGCTGTAGGTCAGCCTGCCCAGCGCGATGGAGGCCGGATGCGTCAGTCCTCCCCAGAGATCGTTGCCGCAGGCCAGGATGCAGAAGGCGAGGCCCAGCGCGATCAAGGGGCCGGTCGAGAAGGCCGTGTGATCCAGGCGCATGGTCAGGGCCAGCAGCATCACCACCATCACGGAGGCGGCGGTGCTGGTGGCCAGGCGCGGTTGCCAGCGGTTGCGTGCCAGGAAGGCCGCTGCGATGCCGCCCAGGAAGTTCTTGAGATGGATCGAGTGCGGATGCCAGCCGGCCCGCATGGCCAGCAGCACCACAATGCTGAACAGCACGACGCGTCCTCCAGGGCGTCGGCCCAGCAGCAAGGCCAGCAGGGGCAGGGCGGCGTAGAAGAAAACCTCGTACGGCAGCGACCAGACGACGCCGGCATTCAGGATCCAGGTGCCAGCCACGTCGTTCAGATCGGGCGTGCCCGCGACACCAAGCATCAGCCACGCGCCCGTGCCTCGCAGCAGCGAGAGCCAGGAGGTCTGGCGAAGACCCTGCGAGGTGAGGGCCACCAGGCTGAAGAGCAGCACCATGCTCAGCAGATAGACCGGCAGGAGCCTGAACAGACGCGTCCAGGCAAAGCGGTGCCAGTCGAAGCGTGACTTTGCCGAGTCCAGCACCTGCCCGGTGAACAGGAAGGCCGTCACCATGAAGAACAGCGCCACGCTGTCCTGGCCCAGGTGGTTGTAGAGCCGTGAGGTGGGGGCCACCCACTGCCCGTCATGGGCATAAACCCACCAGATGCTCGCGTGGTGGATGAAGACGAAGAGCGCCAGAAAACCGCGCAGGCCGTCGATCGAGGCGTGTCGCTGGGCTGGTGCTGTGGGGGGGGCATCGTGCCGGGTCAGCCGACTCGATACGGCAAGCGCCGTTAGAACCACCATCACCAGAGGCAGGGGACTGTAGAGGCTATGCAGCAAGAGTGAACGAAGACGAGCCATGGGGAGGCTCGCCTTATAAGACATCCATGAAGCAATGCAAAGTTGTGTTTGATGAGGGTGCACCTCCCAGCTTCGGCGGAAAGAATCACCGGCTGACGCCGCCGATGCGGTGATCCCGGATGGGCAGGCGGGGGGCGGCGCGGGTCCAATCCGGGCCATGACGA
>JAUPTP010000505.1 GCA_030918015.1 Pseudomonadota bacterium | reverse complement strand
TTGTACATCGCGAAGCCCAGCGCATACGGGTTGATGCCGCTGTAGCCGCGGTCGCCGACGCGCGGCTGGTAGACCACGTTGGTGTGCGACTTCAGCCACTCGATCATCACGCCGTCGGTGAGGTAGCCCTCGTCGTACATCGTGTTGAGCAGCTTGTAGTGCCAGAAGGTGGCCCAGCCCTCGTTCATCACCTGGCTCTGGCGCTGCGGGTAGAAGTACTGCGCGATCTTGCGCACGATGCGCACCAGCTCGCGCTGCCAGGGCTCGAGCAGCGGCGCGTTCTTCTCGATGAAGTACAGCAGGTTCTCCTGCGGCTCGTCGGGGAAGCGCCGGCTCGAGCTGATGTCGTCGGCCTTCTCGCTGCGGCGCGGCAGCGTGCGCCACAGGTCGTTGACCTGCTGCTGCGCGTAGGCCTCGCGCTCCTTGCGCTCGGACAGCTCCTGCGCGAGCGACTTGCGGCTCGGGCGGCGGTAGCGGTCGACGCCGTGGTTCATCAGCGCGTGGCAGCTGTCGAGGAAGAGCTCGACCGTGTCGATGCCGTGGCGCTCCTCGCAGGCGGCGACATAGTTCTTGGCGTAGACGAGGTAGTCGATGATCGACGCCGCATCCGTCCACATCCGGAACAGGTAGTTGCCCTTGAAGAAGCTGTTGTGGCCGTAGGCGGCGTGCGCGATCACCAGCGCCTGCATCGCCAGCGTGTTCTCCTCCATCAGGTAGCTGATGCAGGGGTTGGAGTTGATGACGATCTCGTAGGCCAGGCCCATGTGGCCGCGGCGATAGTTCTTCTCGGTCGAGATGAACTCCTTGCCATAGCTCCAGTGACGGTAGTTCACCGGCATGCCGACCGAGGCATAGGCGTCCATCATCTGCTCGGCGGTGATGATCTCGAGCTGGTTCGGATAGGTATCCAGCCCGAAGCGCGCCGCCGTGCGCCGGATGACTTCATGGTAGTGATCCACCAGCTCGAAGGTCCAGTCGCTGGGGCCCGGCAGCGGCATGGCCGGACGCTCGTCGCCCGGCAGCGGGCCGTCGCGCAGGTCCTTCATGGCGATGAACGGATGGCTCTTCATGCGGCGGCTCCTTCCTTCTTGAACAGGTCGCGGAAGACCGGATAGATCTGGTCGGCGCTGGTGACCTTGCGCATCGCGAAGTGCGGCCCCGAGGTCTCGGACAGCCGGGTGTACTCGTCCCAGAGGTTCTGCTCGGGCTCGGCCACCTGCACATAGGCGTAGTAGCGGCACAGCGGCAGGATCTTGTTCTGCAGGATCTCGCGGCAGCGGCCCGAGTCGTGGTGCCAGTTGTCGCCGTCGCTGGCCTGCGCGCCGTAGATGTTCCACTGGTCGCTGGGGTAGCGGGCGCGGATGATCTCCTCCATCAGCACCAGCGCGCTGGACACCACCGTACCGCCGGTCTCGGTCGAGTGGAAGAAGCCTTGTTCATCCACCTCCTGCGCCTGAGTGTGGTGGCGGATGTAGACGATGTCGATCTTCTCGTAGTGCTTCGTCAGAAACAGGTAGAGCAGGATGAAGAAGCGCTTAGAGAGCTCCTTGCGCGACTCGTCCATCGAGCCCGAGACATCCATCAGGCAGAACATCACCGCCTTGGAGGTCGGCACCGGCGTCTTCACCCGGCTGCGAAAGCGCAGGTCGATCGGGTCGAGAAAGGGAATCGCCTCGATGCGCGAGCGCAGCGTCGCGATGCGCTCGCGGGTCTCCTCGATGGCGCGGTCGCGCTCGGCATCGACCGGCTGCCCAAGCAGCGTGCTCAGGTGCGCCTCGAGCTGGTGCAGTTCACGCCGCTTGTCGGTGCCCAGCGCGATGCGCCGGCCCAGGGCGCCGCGCATCGAGCGCACCACATGCAGGTTGTTGGGCGTGCCGTCGTTGGTGAAGCCGGCGCGGTGGCTCTTCCACTCCGGCGTCTCGGCCAGCTGGGTGCGGATCAGGTGCGGCAGCGCCAGGTCCTCGAAGAAGACCTGCATGAACTCCTCCTTGCTCAGGCTGAAGACGAAGTCGTCCTCGCCCTCGCCGGAGTCGCTGGCCTGCCCCTTGCCGGAGCCGCCCCCCCCGCCGCCGCCCTTCGGACGCGCGATGCGGTCGCCGGCGATGTACTCCTGGTTGCCCGGATGGACCATGTCGCGCTGACCGCCCTGGCCGTGGTGGAAGACCGGCTCGCTGATGTCCTTCTTCGGGATGCGGATGTCCTCGCCCCGCTCGAGATCGCGGATGCCCCGGCCATCGATCGCGCGGCGAACGGCCCCCTTGATCTGCTCCTTGTAGCGACGCAGGAAGCGCTCGCGGTTGCCGATGGACTTGTTCTTCCCCGAGAGCCTGCGGTCGATGATCTGCTGCAACATGGTTCACCTTGGGATGTGGCGTCGCCCACCTCTTGCGGGGGCGGGCGACCGGGGGCTCAGCTGGACTTGCGCACGCGCAGGTACCACTCGCACAGCAGGCGCACCTGCTTGGAGGTGTAGCCCTTGTCGACCATGCGCTGCACGAAGTTCTCGTGCTTCTTGGCCTCGTCCGCGCTGGCCTTGGCGTTGAAGCTGATCACCGGCAGCAGCTCCTCGGTGTTCGAGAACATCTTCTTCTCGATCACCGTGCGCAGCTTCTCGTAGCTGGTCCACACCGGGTTCTTGCCCTGGTTGTTGGCGCGTGCGCGCAGCACGAAGTTGACGATCTCGTTGCGGAAGTCCTTGGGGTTGGCGATGCCGGCG
>JAUPTP010000504.1 GCA_030918015.1 Pseudomonadota bacterium | reverse complement strand
CACGCGGCGGCCGGCACGCTGGTGCTGCTCGGCCTGGCGATCTGGCTGGCGCCGCCGCCGCCCAGTGCCGCCGCGCAGGCCGCCGCCGCCCGGCCGGTGAGCTTCGCCGAGGTCAAGGCGGTCATCGACCAGCGCTGCGTGATGTGCCACAACGCGCAGCTGCAGAACAAGGGCATCGCGCTGCACACCCCGGAGCTGATCCGCCAGAACGCCCAGGCGCTGCACCAGCAGGCGGTCGTGCTGAAACTCATGCCGATGAACAACGCCACGCAGATCACCGAGGCCGAGCGCGCGCTGCTGGGGCGGTGGTTCGAGGCCGGGGCCCCAGCAGCGCCCTGACCGGCAGGCCGGAGCGACCGACAATGCAGGCCCCACCCCACCCGCCCGAGGCCTCATGATCGCCGACCCCGCCGCGCTGCTGCGCCAGCTCTTCGATGCCGCCGTCGCCAGCGCACAGCCCGCGCTGTGCGTGCCGCCCCACCTGCCCGATCCGGCCCGCGTGCGCGGCCGGCTGATCGTCATCGGCGCCGGCAAGGCCTCGGCGGCGATGGCGCAGGCGGTGGAAAACCACTGGCCGGGGCCGCTGGCCGGGCTGGTCGTCACCCGCTACGGCTACGGCGCGCCCTGCGAGCGCATCGAGATCGTCGAGGCCGCGCACCCGGTGCCCGACGCCGCCGGGCTGGCCGCGGCGCAGCGGCTGCTCGCGCTGCCCGAGACGCTCGCCATCACCGCCGACGATCTGGTGCTGTGCCTGATCTCGGGCGGCGGCTCGGCGCTGCTGCCGCTGCCGGCGGGCGCGCTCACGCTGGAGGACAAGCAGGCGATCAACCGCGCGCTGCTGGCCTCGGGCGCGACCATCTCGGAGATGAACACCGTGCGCCGGCACCTGTCGGCGATCAAGGGCGGGCGGCTGGCCGCGGCCTTCCGTCCGGCGCGCATGCTCACGCTGCTGCTGTCGGACGTGCCCGGCGACGATCCCGTAGACATCGCCTCCGGCCCGACGGTGGCCGACCCGACCACCTGCGCCGACGCGCTCGAGATCGTCGCCCGCCACCGCATCGCGCTGCCCGAGGCGGCGCGGCGGCTGCTCGAGTCGGGCGCGGGCGAATCGGTCAAGCCGGGCGACCCGCGCCTGGCGGCCAACGAGGTGCGCATGATCGCCGCGCCGCAGATGGCGCTGGAGGCCGCCGCCCGCGTGGCCGAGGCCGCCGGCCTGCCCGCCCACCTCCTCGGCGACGCGATCGAGGGCGAGGCGCGCGAGGTCGGCCGGGTGCTGGCCGGGCTGGCGCGGCAGGTCGCCGGGCGAGGTCAGCCCTTCGCGGCGCCGTGCGTGCTGCTGTCGGGCGGCGAGACCACGGTGACGGTGCGCGGCCAGGGCCGCGGCGGGCGCAATGTGGAATGCCTGCTCGGCTTCGGCGTGGCGCTGGGCGAGCACCCGCGCATCCACGCGCTGATGGCCGACACCGACGGCGTCGACGGCCGCGAGGAGATCGCCGGCGCGCTGTGGACGCCGGGCACGATCGCGCGCGCCGCGGCCGCCGGCCTGAAGCCGCGCGCGCACCTCGACGACAACGACGGCCACGGCCTCTTCCAGGCGCTCGGCCAGTCGCTCGTCACCGGCCCGACCCGCACGAACGTGAACGATTTCCGGGCGATTCTGGTGACTTGAGCGCCCCAGGCGTCGCGAGAAACGCCAGATCGGGTCAAGTCGCGGCCTCCGAGCGCCGAAATCGGCAGTCATGTCGATTGACCGCCCTTGGGCCGGAGAAACCACGATGAGCCGACCGAATCCTGTCCTGTCGCCCCTGCTGCCCCTGCTGCTGGGCGCTTTGCTGATCAGCGGCCCCGCACACGCGGGCGAGGCCGCCTCCGCCCCGGCACAGCCCTCCCCGGCCAAGGCAGCAGCCAAGGCTGCCGCGCAGGCGGAAGCGGCCAAAACCGCGCCCCCGCCGGCCAAGGAAGCTCCTGCCGCTGCAGCCGCCCCGGCCCGCGTCAGCGAAGAGGAACTGCGCCAGCGGCTGGAGGCCCGCATCGCCGCGGTCCGTGCCGCCCAGGCCGAGCACAAGCCGGCCGTGCACAAGCCGGCGCAGGTGCGCAAGGTCGCCGCGCCGGCCGCCGCAGACCACGGGGGCGGTCATGCCGCACCGCACTGGTCCTATGGCGGCGACGGCGGACCGGCCGAATGGGGCAAGCTGCAGTCCGGGTTCTCGCTGTGCGGCAACGGCAAGCGCCAGAGCCCGATCGACATCCGCGGCGGCGTCAAGGTCGACCTCGAGCCGATCCGCTTCGACTACCGCCCCACCGGCTTCAACGTCGTCGACAACGGCCACACCGTGCAGGCCAATCTGGGCGGCGGCAACTCGATCGAGGTCGCCGGCCGGCGCTACGAGCTGGTGCAGTTCCACTTCCACCGCCCGTCGGAGGAGCGCATCAACGGGCGCCAGTACGAGATGGTCGCCCACCTGGTGCACAAGGACCTCGACGGCCGGCTGGCGGTGGTGGCCGTGCTGATGGACCAGGGCCGCCAGCATCCGATGGTCCAGCTGGTCTGGAACAGCCTGCCGCTGGAGAAGAAGGAAGAGGCGGCCTCCCCGGTGCCGATCGACATGAACATGCTGCTGCCCGAGGACCGCCGCTACTACACCTACATGGGCTCGCTGACCACGCCGCCCTGCAGCGAGGGCGTGCTGTGGCTGGTGCTCAAGCAGCCCGCGCAGCTGTCGGTCGAGCA
>JAUPTP010000503.1 GCA_030918015.1 Pseudomonadota bacterium | reverse complement strand
GCTGCGGCCACCGCCTCGCGCTCGGCCGGGCGCAGCGGCTCGGCCGGCACGGGCGCGGGCCGGTCGGCCAGGCGCAGCAGCGCCTCGAAGGTCTCGTCGCCGACCGGCGCGATCGGCAGCCGCACCAGGAAGCGGTCGAAGAAGGCCTGCAGCGTCTCGTCGCCCGGCACCTCGTTGCTGGCCCCGACGACGCTGACCAGCGGCACCTGCACGCGGCCGCTGCCGTTGTCGAACTCGCGCTCGTTGAGCAGCGTCAGCAGCGTGTTGAGGATGGCCGAGTTGGCCTTGAACACCTCGTCGAGGAAGGCGATGCCCGCCTCGGGCAGGAAGCCGGCGGTCAGGCGCTCGTAGCGGTCGGCCTCCAGCGCCTTCAGCGACAGCGGGCCGAACAGCTCCTCCGGCGTCGAGAAGCGGGTGAGCAGCCGTTCGAAGTAGGCGGCGCCCTCGAAGGCGCGGTGCAGCCGGCGCGCCAGCTCGCTCTTGGCGGTGCCGGGCGGGCCCAGCAGCAGCACATGCTCGCCGGCCAGCGCGGCCAGCAGCGCCAGGCGGACTTCGGTGTCGCGTTCGAGCAGGCCCTCGCCGAGGGTGTCGATCAGCGCGTGCAGGCGGTCGGGAGAGGGCAGGGAGGCAGGCATGCCGGCATTCTGGGCGGCAGGCCTCGTCGCTCGCAAGCCCGGGCGGCAAACCGGTGTTGCTGCCGCTCTGCGCATCCAGGGGGGGCAGGCTGTCCCGTTCTGATACCGGCCGATTGTTACGATATGTGTCCCCATCCCAGTGCCCGACGATGCCCCGTGCCCCCGCTCCGCCCCCGGACGCTGCGTCCGATGACGACGACAGCCCGCTGTTCCGCCCCGAGGTGATGGCCGGGCGGCGCCCGCGCCTGATGGGTGAGGTGCTGCTGGGCGCCCGGCCGCTGTGGAACGCGGTCACGCTGGTGGCGCTGCTGCTGGCCGGCGCGCTGGTGCTGCTGGTGGCGCAGGGCAGCTACACCCGGCGCGCCACCGTCGGCGGCCAGCTGGTGCCGGTGCAGGGCGTGATGCGCGTCGTGGCGCCGCAGGGCGCCACCGTCATCGAGCAGCGGGTGCGCGAGGGCCAGCCGGTGCGCCGCGGCGAGGTGCTCTACGTGCTGGGCACCGACCGCCCGGCCGGCGCCGAGGCCCTCGTGGGCGACGCGGCCGGCTACCAGGCGCAGATCAGCGGCAGCATCGCGCAGCGCCGCGAGCTGCTCCAGGCCGAGCGCCGCCGCACCGTCGAGTCGCTGGAGGCCGACATCGGCGCGCTGCAGCGCCGCGTGGCGACGATGAGCGCCGAGCGTGTGCAGATCCAGCGCCAGCAGGACGAACAGCGTCGCCGCGTCGCGCTGGCCGAGGAGAGCGCGCAGCGCCAGCGCCTGCTGTTCGAGCAGGGCCTGGTGACCCGCGAGGCCTGGCAGGAGCGCGAGCGCGATCTCTCCGACCAGCGCCAGCGCCTGCAGGGCCTGGGGCGCGACGCGCTGGCGCTGGCGCGCGAGCAGGCGCAGGTCGAGCAGCAGCTCGACCAGGCCCGCGCCGCGCGCCAGACCCGCGAGCAGTCGATCGAGCGCGAGCTGGCGCTGCTGGGCGAGCAGCTGGCCGACGCCGAGGCGCGCCGGCGCATCGTCATCACCGCGCCGCAGGACGGGCGCGCGACGCTGCTGCAGGGCGCGCCCGGCACGACGGTCGACGCGGTGCGCCCGCTGCTGGTGCTGGTGCCCGACGACGCGACGCTGCAGGCGGTGCTGTACGCGCCCAGCCGCACCGTTGGCTTCGTGCGGCCCGGCACCCCGGTCTGGCTGCGCCACGAGGCCTTTCCGTACCAGAAGTTCGGCCACCAGCGCGGCGAGGTGGTGGCGGTGTCGACCTATCCGGCCGGCGTCGACGACCAGCTCGGCCTGGCGGCCTTCGCGCCCGAGCCGGCGGGCGGGGCTGGCGGCGAGCCGCTCTACGCGATCACCGTGAAGCTGGCGACGCAGGTCTTTCCGCCGGAGGCGACCGCGCCGCTGCGCCCGGGCCTGCGGGTGCAGGCCGATCTGATGATGGAGCGGCGCCGGCTGTGGGAATGGATGCTCGAGCCGCTGCTGACCGCGGCCAAGGCGGTGAAGGCATGAGCGAGGACAGGGACATGAAGCACAGCGGCCCGGGCAAGGCGCAGCTGCTGATCGACAGCCTGCGCATCGCGCTGGCGATGCGCGCGCGGCTGCCGGTGGTGCTGCAGACCGAGGCGGCCGAGTGCGGCCTGGCCTGCCTGGCGATGGTGCTGGGCCATTTTGGGGTGCGCACCGACCTGCTGGCGCTGCGCCAGCGCCATGCGGTGTCGATGTCGGGCCTGAGCCTGGGCGCTCTGGTGACGGTGGCCGCGGCCGAGCATCTGGCCTCGCGCGCGCTGCGGCTGGAGGTCGACGAGCTGGTGCAGCTGCGCCGGCCCTGCATCCTGCACTGGGACCTGAGCCATTTCGTCGTGCTGAAGGAGGCCGACGCCCGCGGCGCGGTCATCCTCGACCCCGCGCGGGGCGAGCGCCGGGTGAGTCGGCGCGAGCTGTCGGCGCATTTCACCGGCGTGGCGCTGGAGCTGTGGCCCGCCGAGGGCTTCCGGCCGCGCAGCGAGCGCACCCGCGTCACGCTGCCGCGGCTGATCGGCCAGGTGCGCGGCGGCGGCGCGATGCTGGCGCGGCTGCTGGCGCTGTCGCTGGCGCTGGAGGTGTTCGCGCTGGCCCATCCG
>JAUPTP010000502.1 GCA_030918015.1 Pseudomonadota bacterium | reverse complement strand
CGGCTCGTGCCGCTGTCGAGCGCATAGCGCGACGACAGCCCGTCCTGGTGCTCGGCCCGCGCGTACAGCCGCGCCCGCTCCGCCAGCTGGTAGCTCGCCGCCAGCTCCGCGCGGTGCCGCTCCTCGCCGTCCACCGACGCCTCCGCCTGGCCCTTGATCGTCCAGCGGTCCGTCGCCCGCCAGGTGGCGCCCACGAAAGCCGTCGTGGTCTCGAGATCAGGCACCGTGCCGGGGTCCGCGCCGGTGCTCCAGGACGCCAGCGCGCTGTTGGCGTTGAGCAGCGAGGTGCTGCCCGCGCCGCTGAAGCCCCCGTCCGAGCCGGGCGAGTAGTAACTGCCGCCCGACGGATTGGCCGCCAGGCTGGCCAGGGCGCCGCGCAGTCGACCGATCTCCTCGATGCGGCGCAGGCCCGCGCCCACGGTCAGCGCCGGGCTCAGGCGGTAGTCGGCGCCGACGCTGCCGCCGCGGGCCTCGGCGCCGTTGTCGGTGTCGCGGTCGCGCTGCAGGTCGGTGCGCAGCGTCCAGCGCTCGTCGGCCTTCCAGCGCACCGCCGCGCCGATCTGCTCGCTGCCAGGCTGCACGCCCGCGGCGGTGTTGGCGAAGGCCGCGCCGGTGCGCGCGGCACGCAGCCGGGCCTCCAGCCGCTCGTCGCGGTGCTGCAGCTCGACGCGGGCCGCCCGGCCGGTGGCCGTGCCGCTCTCGGGCAGCACCGGCGCCCCCACCAGCGAGGTGCCGACCGACGACAGCGAGGCCTCGGTCTGCGCCGCCTCGATCACCAGATCGGTGGCCTCGCCCAGCTTCACGCCGGCGTTCACGCTCACCAGCCGGAACGGTGCCTGCGGGTTGCGGTCCTCCACGACCGAGCCGCCCACGCTGGCGCGGCTCCCCAGGTTGATCTGGCCGTCGCCCCCAAGCAGCCAGAAGGCCTCGCCGCCCTGATCGACCTCGTAGCTGATGCGCAGGTGGATGGGGTTGCCGTCGGCGTCCTGGCTGGGGATCGGACGGGTGAGCAGGATGCGGCCGCTGAAGGGCTCGAAGCTGTAGTCGGTCAGCCGCGCCAGCGTCGTCACCGACAGCACGGTGTTCAGGTTGTTGCGGTCGCGCACGATCAGCTGGATCTGCTCGCTGTTCTCGAGCGCCTGCGTGCCGCTGACCGCGAAGGGGCCGCTGGTGCCGTTGGCGGCGATCTCCTCGGTGAGGTGGCGCAGCGTGTCGCGGCTGGCGAAGACGTTGAGGAAGCCGTCGGTGCTCTCGCGGTGCAGCTTCACGCCGGTGAGCGTGCGCTGGTAGGTGCCGAGCTGGCGCAGCCGCGTGCCCGCCACCACGCCGCCGCCGGCCGCCGAGGCCATGCCCTCGCCGGCGGAGAAGTCGCCGTACAGCACGAAGCTGCGGCCCTCGTCGACCCGCACGTACAGCTTCGACGAGCTGCGGGCCTCGAAGCCCTTGACGCTGGCGTCGCCATAGACCGGATAGTAGGCCTCGGGCTGGATGTCGCGCAGCAGCCGCGAACGCGTCTCCTTGTCGGAATCGTAGGCCAGCGTCAGCAGACGGTCGCCGCGGATCTTGCCCTTGAGGAAGACGGCGGCGCGTGCGGCCACCTGGCCCCGGCCGTTGTCGAAGCCGTGGCTCCACTGGCGCAGCGCGGTCTCGAAGCCGTCGTCGACCCGTGCCGGCGAGATCGCGCCGTCATAGCGCCGCGAGGTGCGGCCGATGACGCCCTCGACCAGGCCGGCGGCGATCATCTCGCGCACGTCCGGATCGAAGCCGATCGTGCCGGCCACCTCGGCCTCGCCGGCGGTCAGGCGCAGCGCCACGTCCTCGGGCTGGGCCGGCGCGATCAGGCTGAAGCGCGCCTGCCCGCCCTCGACGCGCAGCTGCGAGCCCGGCACGGCGCGGTCGGCGTCCTGGCGGCCCGCGCCGCTCTCGTCGGTGCGGGCGCCGGGCAGCAGCAGCCGCGCACCGCCCTTGAGCTCGATGGTGAGCAGCACCGGATCGCGCAGCGGCAGGCCGTCGCGGTCGAACACCCGCACCACGACCTCGACCGGCGACACGCCGTCGGCGGGCGCACCGGCGCCATGCACCTCCACCGCCAGGCGGCCGACGCGCGCATTGGCCGCGTACTGGCCGTCGAGCAGCACGCGCGGCGCGCCGGCCGGCTCGGGCAGCGTGAACAGCGGCCGGTAGCGGCCAGGCTCCTCGCCCAGGGGCTGCACCGGATCGGGATCCACCTGGGCGTGCGCGGCCCCGCTCATCGCCAGGCCGGCCGCCAGCGCGGGCAACCCCAGCCGCAGGGCGGCGTTCAGCGGCGACAGTTTCTGGAGCATCGTGACAAGTCGGTTCGGTCGGAGAGGAGCGGCGCCGGGCGCCGCACGGCGGATCAGGGGCAGGCGCGGGCTCATGGCGCGGCCTCGGCCGGCACGGTCGCGCCCGAGGCGGCCGGATTGCGCGACAGCGGCTCGCGCAGCGTCTCGACGGTCTCGGTGCGCGCCTCGGCGGCCCGCGCGGTGCCCACGGCCTGCCGCGGCTTGACCGCCCCCGGCTCGCCCTGCCCGCCGGCATCGCCACGCTGGCGGGCGCTGTCGGTGGCGCCCTGCGGCGCCCCCACCGGCTTGCCGTCGAACTTCAGCACCCGCCCGCGGCGCTTCTCGGTGTCGAGCGACTGCGTCTCGCCCCGCGCCCGGCGGGCCTTGACCTGCTCGAGCACGGTGTTGGAGCAGCTGCCCTCGATGAAGTCGGCGCGGT
>JAUPTP010000501.1 GCA_030918015.1 Pseudomonadota bacterium | reverse complement strand
TGATCCCCGAGGTGCTGGTCGACGCCGGCCAGGCCCGGCTGATCCGCCGCCGCCAGACGGTGGCCGAGCTGCTGGCGCTGGAAGACTGCTGAGTCAGCGCAGGGCCGGCAGCCCGCCCAGGGCGCGCACCGCGCCCTCGCCGAGGGCCGCGCCGAAGCGCTTGGCCAGCCGCTCGGCGACATTCTCCTTGGGCGTGTAGTCGATGATCTCCTCGGCCTTGATGACCTCGCGGGCCACATAGTCGAGGTTGCCCAGGCCGTCGGCCAGGCCCATCTTCACCGCCTCCTCGCCGTTCCAGAACAGGCCCGAGAAGGTCTCGGGCGTCTCCTTGAGGCGCTCGCCGCGGCCGGTGCGCACGCTGTCGATGAACTGGCGGTGGATCTGGTCGAGCATGGCCTGCGCGTAGCCGCGCTGCTTCTCGCTCAGCGGCGAGTAGGGGTCGAGCATGCCCTTGTTGCTGCCGGCGGTCAGCAGCCGGCGCTCGACGCCGACCTTCTGCATCACCTTGTCGAAGCCGAAGCCGTCCATCAGCACGCCGATCGAGCCGACGATCGAGGCCTTGTCGACGTAGATCTCGTCGGCGGCCGCGGCGATGTAGTAGGCGCCGGAGGCGGCGCTCTCCTCGACGACGGCGTAGACCTTCTTGTTGTGCTTCTCCTTCAGGCGGCGCAGCTCGTCGAAGACGATGCCCGACTGCACCGGGCTGCCGCCGGGCGAGTTGATGCGCAGGATCACGCCCTGCGCGCCGGCATCCTCGAAGGCACTCTTCAGGCCCGACAGCAGCACCTCGGCGCTGGCCTCGCCCTCGGCGGCGATCTCGCCGCGCAGCTCCACCAGTGCGGTGTGCGGGCCGGTGGGTGCGCTGCTGCTGTGGTTGTCGCGGTAGACGCTCCAGGCCGCGAACACGCCCAGCGCCAGCCAGCCGATGCGGAAGAACAGGCTCCAGCGCCGGCTGCTGCGGCGGTCGCGCAGGTAGTCGCGCGCGAACTGCTCCATCACATGATCGAAGCTGCCACGGCCGATCGGCGCCTGCGGGGGCGTCGTCGACGGCTGGTCGGGGGCGGAGGTGCCGGTCGGCGTGGCGGAGGGCGCGGGGTCGTCGTGCAGGCTCATGGACAGGCGGGCTTCAGTGTGCTCGAAGGATACCAATACACCTGACCGTCGCGCTCCTCGACCTGGATGGGCTGCAGGCGGCGCCCGCGGCAGGGGCCGCCCACGCACAGGCCGCCGGCCGGCTCGTAGGCCGCGCCGTGGATCGAGCACAGGATCCAGCGGCCCTCGTCATCGAGGAACTGGCCGGGCTGCCAGTCCATCTCGGCCGGCACATGTGCGCACCGGTTCAGGTAGGCCACCGGCTGGCCATCGAAGCGCAGCACGAAGCCGCGCACCGGCCTGCCGTGTTCCAGCAGGTCGAAGACATGGGCCCGGCCGCGCTCGGGCAGCGCGTCGGAGGCGCACAGCGGCAGCGGGGCGGGCGCCTCAGCCATGGCGGGCCAGCCAGTCCTGCAGCTCAAGCACCGAGTGCGCGATCGTCAGCGGCCGCAGGTCGCCGAGCTGCTCGGGCGGGTGCGCGCCATAGGCCACTGCCACCGCGTCGGTGCCGGCATTGGCGGCGAGCTGCAGGTCGTGCGTGGTGTCGCCGATCATCAGCGTGCGCTCCGGGTCGGCGCCGAACTCGCGCATCAGCTCCTGCAGCATCTGCGGATGCGGCTTGGAGCGGGTCTCGTCGGCGGTGCGGGTGGCATCGAAGACACGGTCCAGGCCGCTGAGGCGCAGCGCCTCGTCCAGGCCCTGGCGGCTCTTGCCGGTGGCCACCGCCAGCCAGTGGTTGCGCTCGCGCAGGCGGGTCAGCAGTTCGGGCACGCCCGCGAACAGCGTGACCTGCGCCTGGCGGGCGAAGTAGTGCTGGCGGTAGCGCTGCCCCAGCTCCGGGTAGCGCTCCGGCGCCAGGCCGGGCACCGCGTGCTGCAGCGCCTCCTGCAGGCCCAGGCCGATCACATGGGCGGCGGCCTCGTCGCTGGGCACCGTCGCGCCCAGGTCGCGGCAGGCGGCCTGGATCGCGCGCACGATCAGCGCGGTCGAGTCGAACAGCGTGCCGTCCCAGTCGAAGACGATCAGGTCGTAGCGGCGGGGGCGCAGGGTGGAGGAGCTCATGGCGTGTCGGGGGTGTCGGTGGAAGAGGCCGCGGGCAGCGGCGGCAGCCGGGACAGCAGCGTGACACAGTCCTGAGGCAGCGGTGTGGCCAGCTCGATGCGCTCGCCGCTGGCCGGGTGATCGAAGGCGAGCCGGCGCGCGTGCAGGAACATGCGCTCGAAGCGCAGGCCCGGCACCGCCTCGCCGCGCGCCAGCGCCTTGTTCAGCGCGAAGTCGCCGTACTTGTCGTCGCCGACGATCGGGTGGCCTTCGTTCTGCAGATGCACGCGGATCTGGTGGGTGCGGCCGGTCTTGATCGTCACGTCCAGCAGCGTGTAGCCGGCCCAGGACTTCACGATGCGCACCAGCGAGATCGAGCGCCGCCCCTCCGCATGGTCGGCGCCGACCGCGCGCACCCGGCGCTCGCCGGCGGCGTCGAGGTATTTGTGCAGCGCGACATCGACCACCTTGCGCGCCGCCGGCCAGGCGCCGCTCACCAGCGCCGAGTAGGTCTTGCCGGTCTCGCGCTGGCGGAACTGGTCCTGCAGCGCGGTCAGCGCGCTGCGCTTCTTGGCGATCAGCAGCAGGCCGGAGGTCTCCTTGTCGAGCCGGTG
>JAUPTP010000500.1 GCA_030918015.1 Pseudomonadota bacterium | reverse complement strand
GCTGGCGCTCAGGCCGTGCAGCGCCGCGCGGGCCTGGTCGGCGCTCATCCAGCTCGAGCCGCATTCTCGGGCGCTGCCGGAGAAGGTCACCAGGCGCACCATCACGTCGCCATTCTCGGCGTAGCGGTCGATCAGCTGCTCGATCGAGGCGATCGCGCTCTGCAGCCGGGTCTGGCCGCCGATGCCGTCGTGCGTGTTCATCGAGCCCGACACGTCCAGCGTGAGCAGCAGGTTGGTCTGCACCAGGCTCAGGTCGGCGCAGCGGGCCACGCACAGCGGCACGGGCGAGTCGTCGCGCACGCCGACGTCGATCGTGGCGCTGCTGCTGGCCTGGCCGTCGCTGACCTGCACGTTCAGCGACAGCGTCAGCGCATCCTCCTGGCCGCGCACCGGATGGTCGAGCGGCGCGTGCAGCGTCACGGTGTAGCGGCCCTCGGCGTCGATCGTCGCGCTCAGCACCGGCTGGCCGCCCGCGCTGCCCACCAGCGGGTGCGCGGCCGAGCCGTCGCCGCTCCAGCTCAGCGCCACGCCGCCGCTCGAGTACAGGCCCGAGGGCGCGCCCAGCGTGAACGACAGCGTGCCGCTGTCGACGTCGCTGAACTGCAGCCGTCCGCTCGCGCTGGTGGCGACCGGGTCGCCCGCCTCCGGTCGGCCGCCGGACAGGCCTTCTTCGCTGAGCTGGGCGGTGTCGCCGCGCAGCACCGGCGCGTCGTTCACCGGCGTGATCGACAGCGTCAGCGTCGAGACCGCGACATGGCCGTGGCCGTCGCTGACCGTGCAGCTGGCCGTGGGCACCGCGCCGGCGTAGTCCTTGGCCGGCGTGAACAGGAACTGCCCGTCGCTGCCCACCGTCAGCGTGCCCACGCCGGCGATCGTCGCGCTGCTGCCGGCCGTGAAGCTCTGGTCGTTCCAGGTGAAATGGGTGACGGTGAGCGTGTCGCCGTCCGGGTCGCGGTCGTTGGCGAGCAGGTTGCCGCTGACGGCGGTGTCCTCCGGCGTGAGGGCCTGGTCGGCCTGCAGCGCCGGCGCGCTGTTGCCGTCGGCGATCTGCGTCGTGACCGAGAAGGCGCCGGGGTCGCCGCGCAGCACCTCGAAGCCGCCGCCGGAGATCGTGCCCAGCGTGACGGTGATCTGCTCGCCGCCCTCGGCCACGCCGTCGGCGGCGGTGGGCAGGTCGAAGCTGGCGCTGTGGCTGCCGGCGGGAATCGTCACCGAGGCCACCGGCGCGAAGTCGCTGCCGGCGCTGGCGCTGCCGCCGTAGTTCAGCCGGATCACCACGTCGGTGACCGCCGCCTGGCTGAGCGTGACGGTGTAGCCGCTGGCGACCGCCCCCTCGGCGACCGCGGCCGGGCCGGAGATCGACACCAGGCAGGTGTCCTCGGCGCCGGGCGTGCCGGGGCTGTCCGGGCTGACGGGGCCGACATCGTCCTGCAGCAGCGTCGTCACGCTGCGCTCGAGCGGATGGGCGACGATGGCCTCGAAGCCGCCGCCGGTGATGGTGCCGACCGTGACGATGACGGTCTCGGCGCCTTCGGCCAGCGCGTCGTCGATCGTCTTCAGGTCGAAGGCGACGCTGCTCTGGCCGGCGGGAATGGTGAC
This sequence comes from Pseudomonadota bacterium, assembly GCA_030918015.1. Taxonomy (GTDB): domain Bacteria; phylum Pseudomonadota; class Gammaproteobacteria; order Burkholderiales; family Burkholderiaceae_C; genus Sphaerotilus. Next base: position 1,149 of record JAUPTP010000500.1, on the reverse strand, counting down.
CGAGGTGACGGCCGAGTAGTCGCGCCCATCGGTGGCGGTGCCGGAGTAGGCGAGCTGGACGGTGACGTCGGTCGTCGCGGGCTGGCTGAGCGAGACGGTGTAGCCGCTGGCCGGCTCGCCCTCGACCGCGGCGGCCGGGCCGGTGATCGAGACCAGGCAGGTGTCCTCGGGTCCCGTCGTGCCGGGGCCCGAGGGGCCGGCATCGTCGTGCAGCAGCGTGGTGACCGAGGCCCGCGCCGGATCGCCGGCAATGGCCTCGAAGCCGCCGCCGCTGATCGTGCCCAGCGTCAGCGTGATCGTCTCGGTGCCCTCGGCCAGCGCGTCGTCGAGCGTCTTCAGGTCGAAGCGGGCCTGGCTCTGGCCGGCGGGGATGGTCACGCTGGCGACCTGGATGAAGTCGGTGCCGGCCGATGCGGTGCCCGAGCAGACCAGGCGCACCGTCACATCGGTCTGCGCGGGCTGCGTCAGCGAGACGGTGTAGCCGCTGGCCACCTCGCCCTCGGTCACGTCGCCGGGGCCGGTGATCGAGACCAGGCAGGTGTCCTCGGGCCCGGGCCGGCCGCCGCCGCCGCCGCCGACATCGTCGGTGATCGTGGTGGTCACCGCGCCGTGCGCCGGATCGACCGCGACCGCCTCGGAGCCCGGCGCGCCGATCCGCGCGATCGCGACGGTGAATGCTTCCGCGCCCTCGGCCAGCGCATCGTCGAGCGTCGAGATCGAGAAGGTGGCCTGTGTCCGTCCCGCCGCAATCGTGATCGAGGTCACCCGCACGAAGTCGCTGCCGTCGGCCGCCGTGCCCGAGTAGCTCAGCCCGACCACGACATCCTGCGCCGACGGCTGGCTCAGGCTGACGACATAGCCCGTCGCCACCTCGCCCTCGACGACCTCGCCGGGCCCGCTGATCGACACCAGGCAGGTGTCCTCCGCGCCCGGCGTGCCCGGGCCGCCGCCGCCGCCGCCGACATCGTCGGTGATCGTGGTGGTGACCGCGCCGCGCTCCGGATCGGCCGCGATGGCCTCGAAGCCGCCGCCGGTGATCTCTCCGACCGTGATGGTGATGGTCTCGGCGCCTTCGGCCAGGGCATCGTCCAGCGTCTTCAGGTCGAAGCTCGCGCTGCTCTGGCCGGCGGGGATGGTGACCGAGGTGAC
>JAUPTP010000499.1 GCA_030918015.1 Pseudomonadota bacterium | reverse complement strand
CGCGCCAGGCGGCCTGCGCCGCCTCAGGCAGCAGACCCAGCCCGGCGAGCAGTCCGGCCAGCCGGGCACCATGGCCGAGCAGTTCTCGACGGTTCATCATGGGCGCGATGCTAGGCACGTCCCCCCCGGCACGCCAAGTCCGGAGAAGCGAGAACCGTACCCCCCCGGGTGCAGGAGAGCGACGGCCAGAGCGCGGCGCGCATCACGCACGGCGATGCGGAGAACCCCCAGACGTCGCGGCAACGCGACACATGGCCGGCAGGAACGGAGACAATCCGCACCCCTTACACCCTGTCCTTTCTCCATCCAGGCTTGCAACATGGCCCAGCTCCAGGACGAATCCAGTCGAACCGACATCCTCAACCGGCTCAAGCGCGCGGAAGGTCAGCTGCGGGGCATCCAGCGCATGATCGAAGGCGGCGAATCCTGCCTCGACATCGCCGGCCAGATGGCCGCGGTGCGCAAGGCGCTCGACAGCGCCTATGTGCGCATGACGGTGTGCTTCATGCAGCAGGAGATGCGCCAGCAGCTCGAGATCAGCGAAGAGAACGCGCCCAAGCTCGAGACGATGCTGGCGGACGTGCAGACGCTGCTCGGCAAGGTGCGCTGACCGGCGCTCAGCGACGCGCCGCCGGCGCACGCCGCGCCGAGGCGCCCGGCCGCGACGGCACCAGCCGCGCCACCAGCGGATGCGGCACGCTGCGCTCGGCGCAGATCGCATGGAAGGGCTCGTCGACGCCCGGACACCCGTCGACGCGGCACACGCCGTAGCGCGCCAGCAGTTCCTCCTCCACCCATTCGGCTGCGGGGAAGACGCCCATGCCGCGCGCGCCGAAGGTCTTCAGCAGGGCGCTGTCCTCGAACTCGCCCACGATGCGCGGCCGCACGCCCTCGCGCTCGAACCAGGGATCGAGCTGCTGGCGCATCGTCGCCGGCGGCAGCGGCAGCAGCACCGGCACGCGCGCCAGCGAGCGCGGGAAGTCGGCCTGCGCCGCCGCGAGCAGCGCCGGCGTCGCGTACCAGGCCACCGGCGACACCCCCAGCAGCCGCGTGCGCAGCCGCAGGCCCGGATGCGGCTGCGGCGCCCGGTCGACCAGCACCAGGTCGAGCCGGTGCAGCACCAGATCGGCCAGCAGGTCATCCACCGGCTTCTCGATGACCTTGAGCCGCAGGTCCGGCTCGTCGAGCACCGGCTGGAGCAGCCGCCACACCACCATCTTGGGCAGCCCGTCGCCCACGCCGACCTGCAGCCGGCGCACCGGCATCGTCGCGGCCCCGTGCACCCGCTCGGGCAGCTGCTGGCCGAGCTGGAAGATCAGGTCGGCCTGGCGCATCGCCTCCTCGCCCGCCTCGGTCAGCGTCACGCCCCGGCCGGCCGGGCGCAGCAGCGCATGGCCCAGCTCGCGCTCGAGCTCATGCACCTGGGCGCTGACCGTCTGCACCGCCATGCCCAGCCGCGCGGCCGCGCGGGAGATGCCGCCTTCGCGGGCGACCACCCAGAAGTAGTAGAGATGGCGATAGTTGAAGTCGAGGCTCATCGCCCTCACAGACTGGCGCCCGGCGCAAAGGTTCCCGCCCAAACATCCATCAATACGGGAATGTTCATCAGCGACAGGCTGGTTTGACAAGAACATCGGGCCGCTTACGCTGAGGGCATCCCTTCAACGCAAGGAGCCCCACGATGGATGTGCTGTTCGAATCCCGCCATGCCGAAGCCCGGTCGCTGCGCGATCAGGTGATCCGGCGGCTGCGTTTCTCCACCCGGCGCCTCGGCGCGCTCGTGCCGCAGGCCCGCATCCTGCTGGAAGACGCCAACGGCCCGCGCGGCGGCATCGACAAGCAGTGCCGCATCGAGCTGCGCGGCCCCCGGCTGGGCCACCTGACCGTGCAGGCCGAGGCCGACACCTGGCAGCGCGCCTTCGAGCAGGCGCTGGCCCGGATCAGCCGCGCCCTGGCCTCGCACTGGCAGCGGCTGCGCGAGCTGCCGCGCTCGGCCCGCCGGCGCCTGCCGGCCTCGTCCGATCCCGGCGAGTAAGCGTCTCTTCTGCCCCGAATCCGCACGAAAGGAGTCCCGTCATGCGCAACTACCCCACCAACAGCCCGCAAGCCGCAGCCCGCATCGTCGCCCTGGCGCTGGTGGCCGATGGCCATGTCAGCCTGGTCGAGATCGACACCCTGCAGCGCCACGACATCGCCCACCGGCTGGGACTGACCCCCGAGGCCTTTCGCGAGGTGCTGCATGATCTCTGCTCGGACCTGCTGGTGCAGTCGCCGATGGCCTGGAGCGACCCGTCGCAGATCGACCCGCACCTGATCGGCAACCTGGTGGACGACATCGACGATCCGGACCTGTGCGACCAGCTCATCCATCTGTGCCGCACGGTGATCGAGGCCGACCGGCATGTCGCCGACGGCGAGGCGCTGATGCTGTCCACCGCCTTCGTGCACTGGCACCGCCGGCTGGCGCCCCAAGGCAGCAGCCGCCAGACCCCGCGGGCGTCCTGAGGAGACGCTCAGCGGCTGCCCAGCTCTTCCCAGCGCTCGAGCAGCGCCAGCAGCGCCTCGTCGATCGCGGCGAAGCGCGCATGCGTCTCGGCGATCTTCTCGGGCGAGCGGGTGTAGAGCTCGGAGCCGTTGAGCAGCTCGCCCAGCGCCTTCTGCTCGTCCTCGAGCGCGGCGATGCGCGCGGGCAGCTCGTCGAGCTCGCGCTGCTCCTTGTAGCTGAGCTTGCGCTTCGGGGCGGCGGTGGC
>JAUPTP010000498.1 GCA_030918015.1 Pseudomonadota bacterium | reverse complement strand
ACCGAGCTGACCCACCATGCGATGGCGCTGCGGCTGATCGGCCGAGCGCTGGCCGGCAGCGAGCGCGAGGACGCAGCCCTCGACTTCGCCCGGCTGCTCGACGAGGCGGTGGCGCTGCTGCAGGCCGCGCCCGAGCGGCCGCGCCCGACGCACCTCTTCGTCGACGAGTACCAGGACATGAGCCCGGCGCAGTACGCGCTGGTGGGCGCACTGGCCGGAGCGCACACCCAGCTGATGGCGGTCGGCGACGATGACCAGACCATCTACGGCTTCGGCGGCGCCAGCATCGAGTTCATCCGGCGCTTTCGCGACGACTACGCGCCGGTGCGCACCACGCTGCTGCTGGAGAACTTCCGCTCGACCCCGCCCATCCTGGCGGTGGCCGAACGGCTGATCGCGCCGGTGGCCGAGCGCATGAAGGGCGCGGACGCGCCGGTGCACCGCGCCGCCTCGCGCCGGGACGAGCCGCCAGGCGCGCCGGTGCGGCTGATCGACGCGCCGGCCGAGGTCGGCCTGCAGGCGGCGCTGGTGCTGGACGAGGTGCGCCGACGCCTGGCCGAGGATGCCGCGCTGCGCCCGGGCGAGATCGCGGTGCTGGCGCGCACCCGGCGCAGCCTGGCGGCGCTGCAGGCGCTGTGCCTGCTCGAGGGCCGGCGCTGCGAGACCGCGCCGCGCCCGCAGGCCACCAGCCGCCTGACCGTGCTGCACACCCGCGAGGGCCGGCGGCTGCTCGACCTTCTGGGGTGTCCGGCCCGACCGCACCGCCGCGGCGCCGCACCGATGCGCTGGGCCAGTCTGCAGGCGCGACGCCGCCCGACCCATCCGGTCTGGCAGGACCTGCTGCTGCTGGCCACCGAGCTGGCCCAGGTCGCGCCGGTGCGTGCGTCTGCGCCCGAGCTGGTCGAACAGCTGCACGCGCTGGCCCGCGAGCCGCGCCGCGCCGCCAGCCCCCAGGCGCTGCGCCTGATGACCGCGCACGCCGCCAAGGGGCTGGAGTTCCGCCATGTCATCGTCATGGACTGCAACGACTGGCTGCCCGGCGACGACGAGCGCCGCCTGCTCTATGTCGCCGCCACCCGCGCGGTCGAGACGCTGACGCTGATGCGCGCACGCCCCTCGCGCCACGGCCTGCTCGACGACCTCGGGCTGGAGGCGCTGCAGGAGGCGGGCCTGCTGCAGCGTCTGGCCGCACCGACGCCGGCCGAGCCGCCGGAGGCGCCACCCTCGCACCGGCGCCTGCTGCCGGTCAGCCCGGCCGACATCGACCTGGGGCATGCCGGACGCATGCCGCCGGGCCATGCGCTGCACGCGCGGCTGGCGCGGCTGGAGGCGGGCGATCCGGTGCGGCTGATCGGCCGGCGCATCGAGAACCTGCGCGGCGAGCCGATCGGCCAGCTCTCGCGCCGGGCCGGGGCGCTGGAGCGGCTGGCGCGTGCGCCCGGCCTGCCCGGCCGGGTCACCGCGATCCTGGTGCGCCAGCGCGCGCAGGCCGGCGAGGCCTTCCGCGCCGACCTGCACTGCGAGCGCTGGGAAGTGCCGCTGATCGAGGTGGTGGTGGACGCGCCGGACTGAGCCGCACGCCGCCCCCGGCCGCGCTCATCTCAGAGCTGGCGCACCTTCACCGAGCGGCCCTTGACCTTGCCCGCGCTCAGGCCGCGCAGGGCCTGGGGCGCGATCTCGCGCGCCACCGCCACATAGGTGCTGAACTCGTTGATGCTGATCTTGCCGATCTGCGCGCCGTCCAGGCCCAGGTCCTTGGTCAGGGCGCCCAGCACGTCGCCGGCGCGGATCTTCTCCTTGCGCCCGCCCAGGATCTGCAGCGTCACCATCGGCGGCAGCGGCGGCGGGGCCTCCTCGGCCGCCTGCAGGCTGGCCAGCGGCAGCCACTCGAAGGTGCGGCCCTGGGCGTGCTCGATGTTGCCCACGCGGCCCATCTCGTCCATGCTGGCCAGGCTCACGGCCAGGCCACTCTCGCCGGCGCGGCCGGTGCGCCCCACCCGGTGGGTGTGCACCTCCACCTCGGGGCTGATGTCCACATTGATCACCGCTTCGAGCTGGGCGATGTCCAGGCCGCGCGCGGCCACGTCGGTGGCCACCAGCACGCTGCAGCTGCGGTTGGCGAAGCGCACCAGCACCTGGTCGCGGTCGCGCTGGTCCAGGTCGCCGTGCAGTTCCAGTGCCTCGATGCCCTGGGCTTGCAGCACCGCCACCAGATCGCGGCACTGCTGCTTGGTGTTGCAAAACGCCAGCGTGCTGACCGGGCGGTGGTGCTTGAGCAGCAGGCCCACCGTGTGCAGGCGCTGGGTCTCGGTGACCTCGATGAACAGCTGCCGAATCTGCTCGGGCGCATGCGTCTCCTTGAGCGTGACGGTCTGCGGCTGGCGCATGAAGCGCGCGGCCAGCGCCTGCACGCCCTCGGGATAGGTGGCCGAGAACATCAGCGTCTGGCGCTGCGCCGGGCAATGCTTGAGCACCTGCTTGATCTCGTCGGCGAAGCCCATGTCGAGCATGCGGTCGGCCTCGTCCAGCACCAGGGTGGCCAGCGCGTCCAGCGCCAGGCTGGCGCGGTCGAGGTGATCGAGCACCCGGCCGGGCGTGCCCACCACGATGTGCGCGCCGTGCGAGAGGCTGACCAGCTGCGGCTGCACCGGCGAGCCGCCGCACAGCGTCAGCACCTTGCTGTTGTCCTCGGCCCGGGCCAGGCGGCGCACCTCGCCGGCCACCTGGTCGGCCAGCTCGCGGGTGGGGCACA
>JAUPTP010000497.1 GCA_030918015.1 Pseudomonadota bacterium | reverse complement strand
CGGCGCGAGGACCTGCTGACGATGCACCGACGCTGGTTCCGGCCGGACCGGGTCGCCGTCGTGCTGAGCGGCGACATCGGGCTGTCCGAGGCCCGCACGCTGCTGCGGCCGATGTTCGCCGGCTGGCGCATCGACGAGGCACCGATGCCGCACGAGATGCCCAGCGCGCCGCCCCAGCCGCTGCTGCCCTCGACCCTGCTGATCGACCTGCCGCAGGCCGCGCAGACCGCGGTGCTGGTCTGCGCGCCGCATGTCGCGCTCGATGCGCCGGACCGGCGGGCCGGCCAGATGGCCGCGGCGGTCGTGGGCGGGGGCTATTCCGCCCGGCTCAACCAGGTGGTGCGCATCCGCCGCGGCCTGTCCTACGGAGCCGACGCCCGCATCGAGCAGCAGCGCGCCGGCGGGTTGTTCATCGCGCAGGCTCGCACCGCGCCGCGCCATGCGGCCGAGGTGGTCCAGCTGGTGCGCGAGCAGATCCTCTCGCCGGCGCAGACGCCACCCAGCGCCGACGAGATGGCGGTGCGGCGCACCGCGCTGCTGGGCAGCCTGGCGCGCCGGCTCGACACCAACGAGGGCCTGAACGCGCGGCTGGGCGAACTCTGGGCCCAGGGCATCGGCCTGGGCGAACTGCACGGTCTGGCCGCCAGCATCGCCGAGGTCGATGCGGGGGCGGTGCAGCGGTTCGTGCAGCAGCATTGGCCGGCTGCGGCGCTGCGCACCCTCGTCGTCGGCCGGCTGGCGGCCGCCGGCCGGGCGCTCGAAGCGCTCGATCCGAAGGCGCTGCGGCTGAACGCGGCGGAGCTGGTGCTCGACAGTCCGGTGCTGCATCGCTGACACAGTGCACGCCCGCGCCGGTTTCTCCACATCGGCCGGTGCGGATTTGCGCCGACAATCGGCAGCTGTTCGCCCGACTGCTTCTCTTCACCTTATCTGCCTTCCGATGCGCATCGCCCTCGTCACGCCCATGCTGCCCGTCCCGCACGACCAGACGCGGGGCCGCTACATCCACGAGACCGCCCGCTCGCTCGGCCGGCTGGCCACCGTCAAGACCTTCCTGCAGACGATGCAGTACCCGAAGGTGCCGGGCCTGCGCCCGCGCAGCTTCATCTACGGCTCGGTCGGCCCCGACTACCAGCTCGACGGCTGCGATGTCGAGACCTTCGACTACATGGGCCTGCCGGTGGTCAGCCGCGGCTGGAACGGCCACATCGCCAGCTGGTCGCTCACGCCCCGGGTGCGCCGCTTCAAGCCCGATCTGGTGCTGGCCTACTGGGTCTATCCGGACGGCTTTGCTGCGCTGCGCACCGCGCGTGCGCTGGGCGTGCCCTGCGTGGTGGGGGCGCTGGGCTCGGACATCCATGTGCGCTCGGGCGTCAACGAGAAGATGACGCGGCGCACCATCGACGGCGTCGACGCGCTGCTGACGGTGAGCGAGGCGATGCGCCAATATGCGATCCGCGAGTTCGGTGCGCCCGCCGACCGGGTCCACACCATCATCAACGGCTTCAACACCGCGGTCTTCAAGCCGCTCGACCAGGCCGCGCTGCGCGCGAAGTGGGGCGTGAAGCCTGACGAGAAGATGATCGTGTACGTCGGCCGCTTCGTCGAGGCCAAGGGCATGCGCGAGCTGATCACCGCCTTCCAGACGCTGGCCAAGGACGATCCGAAGGTCACGCTGGCGCTGGTGGGCGACGGCGTGATGAAGGCCGAGCTGATGGAGCTGGTGCGCTCGACCGGCCTGACCGAGCGGGTGCATCTGCCCGGCGGCCAGCCGCCCGAGCAGGTCGCCGAGTGGATCAACGCCGCCGATGTGCTGACGCTGCCGAGCTGGTCGGAGGGCTATCCGAACGTGGTCGTCGAGGGCGTGGCCTGCGGCCGCCCGGTGGTGGCCACCGATGTCGGCGGCACCCGCGAGATCCTGCACGAGCGCAACGGCATCCTGATCCCGCCGCGCGACGCCGGCGCGCTGACGAAGGCGCTGCGCGACGCGCTCGACCGCGACTGGGACCACGCCGGCATCGCCGCGGCGATGAGCCGCACCTGGGACGACGTGGCGGTCGAGACGCTGAAGGTCTGCGAGCAGGTGGTTGCCGGCCGCCAGGGCCGGCGCGCGGCCTGAGCCGGCCGGCCGCTCGGCCGGTCGCTCGCGTGCTTGCTCAGTCCAGCGGCTGCGTCTGCGGCGTGGCCTTGAAGGCGCTGCGGGCATAGCCCAGCGCCTCGGCGCGCGCCAGCGCGGCGTCGAGTTCGGCCGCCGGCAGCTGCGGCGTGCGCGACAGCACCCAGCCGAACTGGCGCTTCGGCTCGCCCACCAGCACCCAGCGCTCGCCCGGCCCGAAGGCCAGGATCCAGTAGTCGCCGTAGAAGGGCCGGAAGAAGCTCACCCGCAGCCGGGCATTGCCGCTGCCCGGCACCACCTTGGCCACGCCGGTGATGGACTCGACCGAGCCGTCGGCGGTGCGGCAGCGGTTGACCACCTCGATCTCGTCGCCGACCGGGCGATAGCGCGCCTGGGTGTCGGCGACGCACTGCTTCTGGAAGCGGTTCGGCAGCGAGGCGACCTCGTGCCAGGCGCCGGCATAGCGCGCCAGGTCGACCGAGGCCACGGTCTGCAGCGGCGCAGCCGGCGTGCCCGGGCCCGAGGCGCAGCCGGCCAGCGCCAGCAGCGCCGCGCCCGCCGCCAGCGCCATCGTCAGACGGGCCGCCTTCATGCCATGCCCTGATGACGCAGCAGCGCGTCGATCTTCGGCTCGCG
>JAUPTP010000496.1 GCA_030918015.1 Pseudomonadota bacterium | reverse complement strand
AACTCGGCCGACACCTGCTGCGCGATCTCGTCCCACATCACCATCGCGTGGCGCTGGGCGTTGCTCTTGGTGATGACGGTCAGCAGCTTGCGCGGGCGGCTCTGCGCCAGCCGGAAGGCGAAGCGCATCACGCGCTCGACGCCGGCGCGGGTCATCATCGAGACATCGGTGGCCGCCTCGATCGGGTGGCCCTGGTGGACGCGGCCGCCCACGCCCGAGTATTCGCCCTCCGAGTTCTCGCGCACGATGACCCAGTTCAGGTCCTCGGGGCGGCAGCGCTTCAGGGGCGCGTCGATGCCGGGCAGGATGCGCGTCGGGCGCACGTTGGCGTACTGGTCGAAGCCCTGGCAGATCTTCAGGCGCAGGCCCCACAGCGTGATGTGGTCGGGGATGTCCGGGTCGCCCGCCGAGCCGAACAGGATGGCGTCCTTGCCGCGCAGCGCCTCCAGCCCGTCGGCGGGCATCATCACGCCGTGCGCGCGGTGGTGGTCGCCGCCCCAGTCGAAGTCCTCGAACTCGAAGCCGAAGCCGCCGCCCTGGCGGGCCAGCGTCTGCAGCACCTCGCGGCCGGCCGGCACCACCTCCTTGCCGATGCCGTCACCGGGAATGGTCGCGATCTTGTAGGTCCTCATGGACTTGTCTCCAGGAATGATGAAGGAATGGCCATGACTTTATGAGCCCTCCAGAGCGCGCCATCACCCGCAAAGTGAAGCTATCATTCACTCCAGGTTAAAGATCAAGACACACCCTTCACGATGAGCACCGCACTGCAGCCCGCCGATCTCGGCTTCTTCTCGACACTGGCCACCTGCGGCAGCCTCAGCGCGGCCGCGCGCGAGCTGGGCATCACCACGCCGGCGGTCAGCAAGCACCTGGCGCAGATGGAGGCCCGGCTGGGCGTGCTGCTGGTCAACCGCACCACCCGGCGCATGAGCCTGACGCCCGAGGGCGAGCTCTGCCTGGCGCACGCGCGGCGCATCCTGGGCGACATCCACGATCTGGAGCAGCTGCTGGGGGTGTCGCGCTCGACGCCGCGCGGGCTGCTGCGGGTCAACGCGACGCTGGGCTTCGGGCGCAGCCATGTGGCGCCGCTGATCTCGCGCTTCGCCGAGCGCCATCCCGAGGTGGAGGTGCAGCTGCAGCTCTCGGTCAACCCGCCGCCGCTGACCGACGACAGCTTCGATGTCTGCATCCGCTTCGGCGAGCCGCCCGACGCGCGGGTGATCGCGCGGCGGCTGGCGCCCAACCGGCGGCTGCTGTGCGCCTCGCCGGCCTACCTGGCGCGCCACGGCACGCCGCGCACGCCCCACGATCTGGCGCAGCACAACTGCATCGGCATCCGCCAGGGCGAGGAGGCCTACGGCCTGTGGCGCCTCGCCAGCGGTCGCGGCCGCGGCGCCGTGACCGAATCGGTCAAGACGCGCGGCAGCCTGACGACCAACGACGGCGAGATCGCGGTGAACTGGGCGCTCGACGGTCACGGCATCGTCATGCGCGCCGAATGGGACGTGGAGCGCTACCTGCAGTCGGGCCGGCTGGTGCAGGTGCTGCCCGAGCATGTGACGCCGGACGCCGACATCCACGCGGTCTACCCGCCGCGCCACCAGCTCGCGGCGCGGGTGCGCGCCTTCGTCGACTTCATCGCGCAGGACTTCGCGCAGCGCTTTCCCGAGCGCCGCGCCGACCTCACTTGATGAAGCGCACCTTCTGGTTGATGCGCTCGAGGATGGGCTTCTTCTTCTGATTGAAGACGGCCTTGTTCTCCTCGATCAGGTTGCGGCCCTTGGTGTCGATCGAGATGATCAGCGGCCCGAACTCGCGCACCCGGTTGACCCACAGGGTCTCGGGCATGCCCAGATCGGTCCACTCGGCCGCCTCGATCTTCTCGACCTGGGTGGCGGCCAGCACCGCGCAGCCGCCGGGGAAGATCGCGTGCACCGCCTTGTTCTCGACGCAGCCGGCCTGGGTCTCCGGGCCCATGCCGCCCTTGCCGACGATCAGCTTGACGCCGGTCTGGCGGATGAACTCGCGCTCGAACTTCTCCATGCGCATCGAGGTGGTCGGGCCGATCGAGACCATCTCGTACTCGCCGTCGGCCTTCTGGCGCACGATCGGGCCGGCGTGGAAGATCGCGCCGCCCTCCAGGTTCACCGGCAGTTCGCGGCCCAGCTCGATCAGGCGGCGGTGCGCCACGTCGCGGCAGGTCACCAGCGTGCCGGTCAGGTAGACCACGTCGCCGACGTTGAGCGACTCCAGGTCCTCGTCCTTGATGGGGGTGGTGAGCGTCTTGATCACAGCTTGAATCCTTCGTGGGACAGCACGTCGTGGGTGAGGTCGGCGTTGATGCGGATCTTGCCGCGGCGGTGCGCCCAGCAGCCGGTGGACACCGCCACGCCGATGGTGGACGGATGGCGCGCGGAGGACTCGATGTTCACGCCCATCACGCTGTTGTTGCCGGTCAGGCCCTGCGGGCCCAGGCCCAGCTCGTTGAGGCCCTCGGCGAGCAGCTCTTCCATCAGCGCGGCGTTGTCGTTGGCGTGGCGCGAGTCGACCGGGCGCAGGATGGCCTTCTTCGACAGGCGCGCGGCCGTCTCGGCCGAGGTGGACACGCCCACGCCCACCAGCAGCGGCGGGCAGGCGTTGACCCCGCGCGAGGTGATGACGTCGAAGACGAACTCGGCCACGCCCTCGTAGCCCTGCCCCGGCATCAGCACGGTGGCCGCGCCCGGCAGCGTGCAGCCGCCGCCGGCCATGTAGACGT
>JAUPTP010000495.1 GCA_030918015.1 Pseudomonadota bacterium | reverse complement strand
GCCCTGCGCGGCCAGCACCGCCGGCGAGGTGTAGTTCTCGCTGGCGATCAGCTCGATGTGCTGTTCCTGGCGCTGGTGCTCCTGCTGGACGACGGCCCACAGGTCGGGATCGACGGATTTCAGGGTCTGCTGGCGGTAGCTGAACATGGACGGAAGCTCCTGGTTTCGTGTCAGGTCGGTCGGTTTGACGGGGTCGAACGGACTCATCTTGGCCGGCGATGCCGTCTGGCGCGGGGCTGTTTGCGGCAGGAAGAATGCCGTTTGAGGCACCCGCTTGACCCGCTGCGCTCAGGCGGCCAGGCGCTGGCCGCGCAGCTGCCGCGGCGTGATCTGCAGCGACTTGCGCACGAAGCGCGAGAAGCTCGCCCCGTCCTGGAAGCCGCACTCGAAGCAGATCTCGGTGACGTCGAGATCGGTGTTCTGCAGCAGCCAGCGCGCGCGCTCGATGCGCAGCTTGCTGCGGTATTCGGCCGGGCTCAGCCCGACGTCCTGCTGAAAGCGGCGCTCGATCTGACGCCGGCTGATGCCCAGCGGCTCGCACAGCGACTCGATCGGCGCGGAGGAGTGCAGCTGCTGCTCGATCAGCAGCATGGCCTTGCGCACCACCGAGTCGCGCGAGCCCACCGAGATCACCTGCTCGGGCTGCAGCGTGCGCGAGGGCAGCGGCTGCTCCTCGATCATGATGCGCAGCGCCTTGACCGCGCTGGCCCGGCTCAGGGCGCGCTCGATGATGTGCGCGGCCAGGTGCACGACGCTGGTGCCGCCGGCGCAGGTCAGCCGGTCGCGGTCGACCACGAACATCTGGTTGGTGATCAGGCTGCAGTCGGGGAACTCGGCGCGGAACTCCTCGCGGTGGAACCAGCTGACGCAGGCCACATAGCCGTCGAGCAGCCCGGCGCGCGCCAGGATGAAGGAGCCGGTGCACAGCCCCACCAGCCGCACGCCGGCGGCCGCGGCCTCCTTCAGGAAATGGACCAGCCGCGGCGGCACCTTCTGGCCACCGTGCAGCAGGCCGCCGACCACGACCAGGTAGTCGTACTGGGCGGGGTTCTCCAGCGGGGCGGTCGGCGCCACCGTGGCGCCGCAGCTGGAGGTCACCGGCCCGTGGTCGGTGTCCAGGATCGCCCAGCTGGCGAGCTGCGCGCGGCTGCGGTCGCCCTCGTCGGCGGCCAGGCGCAGCGCGTCGACGAAGCCGGCGAAGGCCGTCAGCGTGAAGCGCGGCGCCAGCAGGAAGCCGACGCGCAGCCCGGGCCGGACCGGTTCCCGAAGGATCGGCTTCATGGCGCGGCTCAGCCGGTGATGGCGGCGATGTCGCGCTTCAGGGTCGCGACGATGCCCGCCAGCGTCTCGCGCTCGAGCGCGTCGAGCGCCTGCAGCGGCCGGCGCACGCCCCCGGCCGGCAGGCCGGCGAGCGTGCAGCCGTGCTTGATCGACTGCACGAACTTGCCGCCTTCCAGGAAGTCCATCAGCGGCATCATCGCCGCCATGATGCGCCGGCCCTTGGCGAAGTCGCCCTCGACCACGCAGGCCTGGTAGAGCGCCACATGCTCGCGCGGGATGAAGTTGGAGCCCGCGCACACCCAGCTGCGCGCCCCCCAGGCGAAGAACTCCAGCGCCTGGTCGTCCCAGCCGCACGACAGCGCGATCTGCGGGCGCCGGCAGGCCAGGCGGTGCACCTGCCCCAGGTCGCCCGAGCTCTCCTTGATCGCCACGACATTGCGGCAGCCCGCGATCGCGTCGAAGTAGGCCTCGCCCATGGTCACGCCCATGCGCGCGGGGTAGTTGTAGAGCATGATCGGCAGGCCCGCGGCGGCGTCGACCGCCAGCGTGTGGGCGGCGTTCTCGGCCTCGGTCGGCAGCGCGTAGGGCGGCGAGCCGACCAGGATCGCGTCGGCGCCGATCTCGCGGGCCAGGCGGGCGTGCTCGACCGAGTCCTCGGTGCGGATCGCGCCGGTGCCGATGATCAGCGGCAGCCGGCCGGCCAGCACTTCGCGGGCCTTGCGCGCCAGCGTGAAGCGCTCCTCGGCGGTGTGGGCGTAGTACTCGCCGGTCGAGCCGCCGATGATGATGCCGTGCACCCGCGCCTCGACCAGCGACTCCAGGACGGTGGCGAACGCGTCCAGGTCGATGCGGCCCTGCGCGTCGAGCGGGGTGATCGCGGGGGTGTAGATGCCTTCGAATTGCATGGAGTGGCTCCAGAACAGGGGAAACGGGAAAACTGGAAAACGGGGGCGAGAGGCCGCGGGGCGGGGGCGGCCTCAGCTCTCGCGCCCGGCGCGGTGCTGGCCCCACATCAGGCTGAGGTTCACGCCCAGCGACAGGAAAGGCTGCGGGGGATTGCGGCTGGGGCCGGGCGTGGCCAGCAGGAAGTCGATCAGGTCGTTGCGCTCGCCGGCCAGCCAGTCGGCCAGCAGGTGGCCGGTGGCGGTGCCGCGGGTCACGCCCAGGCCGTTGCAGCACAGCGCGCCGAAGACGTTCGGACGCAGCGCGCCGAACTGCGACTGGTGGTTGCGTGCCATGCTGAGCGCGCCGCCCCAGGTGTAGTCGAAGCCCACATGCGCGAGCTGGGGGAAGCGGCGCAGGAAGGACACGCGGTGGCGCCGCACGAAGCGCTCGAGATGCTCGGGTCGGCTGCGCCCGTCCGGGTTGAAGCTGAAGCTGTTGCGCACCAGCAGGCGCTGGTCGACGCTGCGCCGCAGCGTGGTGCCGAAGGGGTCGGCCGGAATCAGGCCCCAGCAGTCGCGCCCGCCCAGGCTCGCCT
>JAUPTP010000494.1 GCA_030918015.1 Pseudomonadota bacterium | reverse complement strand
CAGATAGCCCGGCGGCAGCACGGTCTGCACGCCGGCATGCCAGAGCATGGCCTGGGTGGCCAGGCCGACCTGGCTGAACAGACGCTCGGAGCCGCAGCCCGGGAAGTAGAAGACGGCTTCCGCATCGGCCGCGCCCTTCGGGTCACGGATGATGGGCACGTAGTCGCGGTCCTCGATGTCGAGCAAGGCGCGCGCCGTGCGCTTGGGCAGGCCGCCCGGCAGCTTCTTGTTGATGAAGTGGATCACCTGCTCGCGCACCGGCGCGGTGCCGACGGTGGCCGGCGGTGCCGACGTCTGCTTGCGGGCGGCGAGCTTCAGCACGTCGTTGGCCAGGCGCTGGGCCTTGTAGCCGACATCGACCACCGCCGAGCGCAGCAGCTTGATCGTCTGCGGATTGGTGGCGTTGAGCATCAGCATCGCCGCCGCATTGCCGGGACGGAAGCTCTTCTTGCCCATCTTGCGCAGCAGGTTGCGCATGTTCATCGTCACGTCGCCGAAGTCGATCTTGACCGGGCACGGCGTGTAGCACTTGTGGCAGACGGTGCAGTGGTCGGCGACGTCCTCGAACTCCTCCCAGTGCTTGAGGCTGACGCCGCGGCGGGTCTGCTCCTCGTACAGGAAGGCCTCGATCAGCAGCGAGGTGCCCAGGATCTTGTTGCGCGGGCTGTAGAGCAGGTTGGCGCGCGGCACATGCGTGGCGCACACCGGCTTGCACTTGCCGCAGCGCAGGCAGTCCTTGACCGACGCGGCGATGTCGCCGATGTCGCTCTGCTGCATGATCAGCGACTCGTGCGTCATCAGGCCGAAGCTGGGCGTGTAGGCCTCGCTCAGGTCGGCCGAGCGGGTGTCGGCGCCCAGGTCGGTGACCCGGTCCTGCGAGCGCAGCAGCTTGCCCTTGTTGAAGCGCCCTTCCGGATCGATGCGCGCCTTGTAGGCGGCGAAGTTCGCCAGCTCGGCGTCGGTCAGGAACTCCAGCTTGGTGATGCCGATGCCGTGCTCGCCCGAGATCACGCCGCCCAGACTGCGCGCCAGCACCATGATGCGCGCGACCGCCTCGTGCGCGGTCTGCAGCATCTCGTAGTTGTCGGAGTTCACCGGGATGTTGGTGTGCACGTTGCCGTCGCCGGCATGCATGTGCAGCGCCACCCAGGTGCGCCCGCGCAGCACTTCCTTGTGGATCTTCTTGCAGGCCTCGGTCACCGGCGCGAAGGCCGCGCCGGCGAAGAGCTGCTGCTGGAAGACCTTGAGGATCTGCGTCTTCCACGACGCGCGCAGGCTGACGTCCTGGATCTGCTCGAAGTAGCTGCGGCCGGTGTCGGCCTGCACGACGTCGAGGCCGTCCATCCAGGCCTGCCACTGCGCGCGCACCTCGCGGATCAGCGCCAGGGCCTGCTGCACGCGGTCCTCGAGCAGCTCGGCGCTCGGGATCTCGCTGGCGTCGTCGGTCTTGCCCAGCGGCAGGTTGCCGCTCTGGAAGAAGGCCTCCAGCCGGTCGGCCAGCGCGATCTTGTTGCGCAGGGAGAGCTCGATGTTGATGCGCTCGATGCCCAGCGTGTACTCGCCCATGCGCTCGAGCGGGATCACCACGTCCTCGTTGACCTTGAACGCGTTGGTGTGCTTCGAGATGGCGGCGGTGCGCTTGCGGTCGAGCCAGAACTTCTTGCGCGCGTCGGCGGAGATGGCGATGAAGCCCTCGCCCGAGCGGCCGTTGGCCAGACGCACCACCTCGCTGGTGGCGCGCGCGACCGCATCCTCGTCGTCGCCGACGATGTCGCCGATCAGCACCATCTTGGGGAAGCCGCCACGCTTGCTCTTGGTCGCGTAGCCGACCGCCTTCAGGTAGCGGTCGTCGAGATGCTCGAGGCCGGCCAGGATCGCGCCGCCCGGCTTCTTCATCTCGCCGAACATGAAGTCCTTGATCTCGACGATCGAGGGCACGCAGTCCTTCGGGTTGCCGAAGAACTCCAGGCAGACGGTGCGGGTGTGCGCCGGCATGCGGTGCACCACCCAGCGCGCCGAGGTGATCAGGCCGTCGCAGCCTTCCTTCTGGATGCCGGGCAGACCGGCGAGGAACTTGTCGGTGACATCCTTGCCCAGGCCTTCCTTGCGGAAGATGCGGCCCGGGATGTCGAGCCGCTCGGTGCGCTCGAGCGTGCGACCCGAGGCGTCGAAATACTTCAGCTCGAAGCTGGCGACCTCGACATCGTGGATCTTGCCGAGGTTGTGGTTCAGGCGGGTGACCTCCAGCCACTTGGCCTCGGGCGTGACCATGCGCCAGCTGGCCAGGTTGTCCAGCGCCGTGCCCCACAGCACCGCCTTCTTGCCGCCGGCGTTCATGGCGATGTTGCCGCCCACGCACGAGGCCTCGGCCGAGGTCGGATCGACCGCGAAGACATGGCCGCCGCGCTCGGCTGCATCGGCCACGCGCTGCGTGACGACGCCGGCGCCGGTCCAGATCGTCGGCACCTTGTGCGACAGGCCCGGCAGGTCGACGAACTCGACCTCGGTCATCTGCTCGAGCTTCTCGGTGTTGATCACCGCGCTCTTCCAGGTCAGCGGCACGGCGCCGCCGGTGTAGCCGGTGCCGCCTCCGCGCGGGATGATGGTCAGGCCCAGCTCGACGCAGCCGGCCACCAGCGCGGCCATCTCGGCCTCGGTGTCGGGCGTCAGCACGACGAAGGGGTACTCGACCCGCCAGTCGGTGGCGTCGGTGACATGGGCCACGCGGCTCAGACCGTCGAACTTCAGGTTGTCGGCGCGGGTGTGGCGGCCCAGCACC
>JAUPTP010000493.1 GCA_030918015.1 Pseudomonadota bacterium | reverse complement strand
CGCGCCGTCCGAGGCCGCCGACGCCGCCGCCCAGCCGGCCGCTGCGGTGGCCGGCGAGGCCCGTGGCGAGCGCGGCGAGCGTCGTGGGGGTCGCAATGGCGAGCGCCGTGGCGGCCGCAATGGCGAGCGCGGTGAACGTGGCGAGCGCGCAGAGCGTGGCGAGCGCGGTGACCGTGCCGAGCGGGGCGATCGCCCGCCGCGGGGTGACCGTCCGCCGCGCGGCGACCGCCGCCCGGCCCCCGAGGTGGTGGCTCCGGCCGACGAGGCCGCGCTGCAGTCCCCGGCCTTTGCCGACACCCAGCCGCAGGCCTTCGAGAGCGACGAGGCGGGCGTCGACCGCGACGGCCGTCGCCGTCGTCGTGGCGGCCGCAATCGCCGCGATCGCGACGAGCGCGGTGCCGACGGCGTGGTGACCGAGGACGGTCAGACCGCCGAGGCCGTGGCTGCGGAGGCGGCCGACCCCGCGCCGATCGTGGCCGACGAGGCCCGTGAGGAGGGTGCCGCCCGCGAGGAAGGCCGCCGCCGTCGCCGCCGTGGCGGTCGCCGCGACGAGGTCGCCGGCGACGGTCAGCCCGAGGGCGCGGTCGAGGGCCAGGACGCCGCCCCGGCGGCCGAGGCGATCGAGCCGTCGGTCACGCCGGTGATGGCAGCGGCCGAGCCGGTCGCCGCCGAACCGGTGGATCCGGTCGCGGCCGAGCCCGTTTCCGCGCCGGCCGCCGAGCCGGCCGCCGAGCCGGTGCTCGAGGCCCCGGTCGCGCAGCCCTATGTGCTGCAGATCGAGGCGCTGGCCGCAGTGGCCCGCGAGGCCGGTCTGGAGTGGATCAACTCCGACCCGGACAAGGTCCGCGTGGTGCAGGAGGCGATCGCCGCCGAACCGAAGCCGGTCCATGTGCCGCGCGAGCCGCGTCCGGTGGTGCTGGTCGACGAGGGTCCGCTGATCCTGGTCGAGACCCGCCGCGATCTGGCCTCGCTGCAACTGCCCTTCGAGACCGAGGTGGCGCGCGGCTGATGCGCCGACCTGGACGTCCCCCGCGGGGGCGTCCTCATCCTGACGCCGCCCGGCTTGCGCCCGGCGGCGTTTTTCTTGGCCGGGCATGATGCGGACTGTTCGAACCGCTTGCCTGCTCACGACCGTGTTTCTGCCTGCCGCCTCCGTCCCGTCTTCCGATTCTTCCGCCGTCTTCGCGCTGCTCGACGAGGCCGACGCGCCGGCGGGCGCGCCGCGCAGCCGGCTGCTGAGCGGCTGGCTCGGCGAGTGGCGCTGCGACGATCCGGCCATGCTCGACGAGGTCTGGGCCGGTGCGCAGGCGCAGATCGCCGCCGGAGCGCATGCGCTGCTGCTGGCCGACTACGAATGGGGCGTGCGGCTGGCCGGCGCCGGCACGCCCGGCGGCTGGAGCGATCAGGCGCCGGGCGCGCTGCGGCTGCTGATGTTCTCGCGGCTGCAGCGGCTCGACGCCGAGGGCGTGGCCGCCTGGCTGGCCGAAGCCGAGGGCCGGCCCGGGCCCGCGCCGGCCGCGGTGCTGGCGCCGCAGCCCGACGACGATGCGGATACCTACGCGGCCGCGATCGCGCGCATCCACGCGCTGATCCGCGCCGGCGAGACCTACCAGGTCAACCACACGCTGCGCCTGCGCGGCCAGGCCGTCGGCACGCCGCTGGCGCTGTACCGGCGGCTGCGCGCGCTGCAGCCGGTGCCCTTCGGCGCGCTGGTGGCGCTGCCCGGCGACCGCTGGGTGCTGTCCTGCTCGCCCGAGCTTTTCCTGCGCCATGAGGCCGGCCGGCTGGAGGCGCGGCCGATGAAGGGCACCGCCGCGCGCCGCCCCGACGATGCGCAGGCCGATGCCGCCGCCGCCGCCTGGCTGGCCGCCGACATCAAGAACCGCGCCGAGAACCTGATGATCGTCGACCTGCTGCGCAACGATCTCGGCCGCATCGCCCGCACCGGCAGCGTGCGGGTGCCGGCGCTGTTCCGGGTCGAGCCCTACCGCACCGTCTTCCAGATGACCTCCACCATCGAGGCCGAGCCGGCGCCCGGCGTCGATCTGCCGGCGGTGCTGCGCGCGCTCTTTCCCTGCGGCTCGATCACCGGCGCGCCCAAGCACCGCACGATGCAGCTGATCGAGTCGCTCGAGTCCTCGCCGCGGGGGCTCTACACCGGCGCGATCGGCTGGGTGGAGGCGCCCGCGCCGGGCAGCGACCGGCGGCTGGGCGACTTCGCGCTGTCGGTGGCGATCCGCACGCTGGAGCTGGGCGCGCCGTTCGGTCCAGCGCCGGGGCAGGGCGGCCTGCGCCCGGTCACGCTGGGTGTCGGCGGCGGCATCGTGCTCGATTCGGTGGCCGAGGACGAGGCGGCCGAGTGGCGGCTGAAGTCGCGCTTCGCCACCCGGCCCGATCCGGGCTTCACGCTGTTCGAGACGATCCGCGTCGAGGCGGGCCGGCCGCTGCGGCTGGCGGCGCATCTGGCGCGGCTGGGCGCCAGCGCTCAGGCGCTGGGCTTCGCCTTCGACCGGGAGGCGCTGCAGGCGGCGGTGCTGGCGCAGGCCCGGGCGCTGGCGGGCGAGGGGGCGCATCGGCTGCGGCTGGATCTGGCGCGCGACGGCGGCTGGCAGATCCGCCACGGCGTGCTCGCGCCGCTGCCCGCCGGGCCGCTCGGCCTGCTGCCGCCGGGTGCGGCGCTGCCGGCGGCCGAGGCGGCGCTGCTGGCGCACAAGACCTCGCTGCGCGCCACCTACGACGCGGCGATCCGCGAGGCCGAGGCGTTGGGCGCCTTCGATCGC
>JAUPTP010000492.1 GCA_030918015.1 Pseudomonadota bacterium | reverse complement strand
ACCGCGCTGGCCGAAGGCCACCGGCTGCTGATGAGCGCGATCAACGACGAGGCCTTCGAGGTGGCGCCGGCGGTCGAGCGCCTGCGCGAGAAGATCGACGACTGCTACCTGGGCCCGAGCACCGCCAGCATCGTCGGCGCGGCCACCGACCGCCGCATCCCGCACATCCGGCTCAACGACGGCAATCTGGTGCAGCTGGGCTACGGCTCGGCGCAGCGCCGCATCTGGACCGCCGAGACCGACCTGACCAGCGCGATCGCCGAGGGCATCGCCAGCGACAAGGACATGACCAAGACGCTGCTGAAGTCCTGCGGCGTGCCGGTGCCTGCAGGCGCGGTGGCCGCCAGCCCCGAGGCCGCCTGGGACGAGGCCGAGGACATCGGCGTGCCGGTGGTGGTCAAGCCCAGCGACGCCAACCACGGCCGCGGCGTGAGCCTGGACCTGCGCACCCGCGAGGAGGTCATGGCCGCCTGGCACATCGCCGATGCCGAGGGCAGCGAGGTCATCGTCGAGCGCTACATCCCCGGCGACGAGCACCGCGTGCTGGTGGTCGGCGGCCAGGTGGTGGCGGCGGCGCGCGGCGAGACGCTGTGGGTCACCGGCGACGGCCGCTCCAGCGTGCAGCAGCTGATCGACAGCCAGCTCAACACCGACCCGCGCCGCGGCGAGGCCGAGGAATTCCCGCTCGAGACGATCCGCCTGGAGCGCGAGCCGGTGATCCGGCTGCTGCTCGAGCGCCAGGGCCTGGACGCCGACTCGGTGCCCGAGACCGGCCGCCAGGTGCTGATCCAGCGCAACGGCAACGTCGCGATCGACTGCACCGACGACGTGCACCCGGACGTCGCCTACCAGGTGGGCCTGGCCGCGCGCATCGTCGGCCTGGACATCGCCGGCATCGACCTGGTCACCACCGACATCTCGCGCCCGCTGCACGAGACCGGCGGCGCCATCGTCGAGGTCAACGCCGGCCCCGGCCTGCTGATGCACCTCAAGCCCGCGCAGGGCATGCCGCGCCCGGTCGGCCAGGCGATCGTCGATCACCTGTTCGCCGAAGACGCCAGCGGCCGGGTGCCGGTGGTCGGCGTGGCCGGTTCGCGCCAGACCTCGCAGATCGCGCAGATCGTCGCGTGGCTGGTGCATCTGGGCGGGCGCCATGTCGGCCTGGCCTGCCGCGACGGTCTGTTCCTGGCCGGCCGGCGCGTCGGCCGGGGCGACTGCGCCAACTGGGACAGCGGCCACCGCCTGCTGATGAACCGCGAGGTCCAGGCGGTGGTGATCGAGAACGACGCCGGCGTCATCCTCGACACCGGCCTGCCCTACGACCGCTGCCATGTCGGCGTGGTCACCGACCTGGACGGCTTCGAGCCGCTCGAGCGCCACGACATCCGCGATACCGACCCGATGCCGCGCGTGATGCGCACCCAGGTCGACGTGGTGCTGCCCGAGGGCGCGGCGGTGCTCAATGCCGACGACGAGCGCATCGCCGACATGGCGCGCCTGTCCGACGGCGAGGTCATCCTGTACGCGACCCGGCCCGAGCCGCTGGCCGACCACCGCGCCGAGGGCGGCCGCGCCGTGCTGCTGCGCGACGGCCGCATCGTGCTGGCCACCGGCGCGAGCGAGACGGTCTGCGTCGACCTGGTGCGTCGCCGCATCGCGATCACGCCCGAGGTCGCGCTGCCGGCGCTGGCCACCGCCTGGGCGATGGGCATCAATCCGGAACTGATGGCCGCCGGCCTCGAGACCTTCGGCTCGCGCGCCGCGGCCTGAGCCGCGCCCGCCCCGCCCGAAGAACCCGATCGAACCCGATCAGAGAAGAACATCCGATGGACGTTTCCCGCATCCGGGCCCTGCGCGGCCCCAACCTCTGGAGCCGCCACACCGCGGTCGAGGCGATCGTCTCCTGCGAGCCGGCCGAGCGCTCCCTGGTCCACCTGCCGGGCTTCGAGAGCCGCCTGCGCGCGCTGTTCCCGGCGATCGGGCCGGTGCCGGTGGGCGCGCAGCGCGCCGACGTGTCGCTGGCGCATGTGCTCGAGGCCGCGACGCTGGCGCTGCAGGCCCAGGCCGGCTGCCCGGTGACCTTCAGCCGCACCTCGGTGACGGTCGAGGAGGGCACCTACCAGGTCGTCGTCGAGTACACCGAGGAGGACGTCGGCCGGCTGGCGCTGCGCCACGCCGAGGCGCTGGTGCGCGCGGCGCTGACCGGCGGCGAGTTCGATGTCGCCGCGGCGGTCGCCGAGCTGCGCGAGCTCGACGAGGACGTGCGCCTGGGCCCGAGCACCGGCTCGATCGTCAACGCCGCGCTGGCGCGCGGCATCCCGATCCGTCGCCTGACGCAGGGCAGCCTGGTCCAGCTCGGCTGGGGCTCGCGCCAGCGCCGCATCCAGGCCGCCGAGGTCGACACCACCAGCGCGGTGTCCGAGTCGATCGCCCAGGACAAGGACCTGACCAAGAAGCTGCTGCACGCCGCCGGCGTGCCGGTGCCGATCGGCCGCCCGGCCGCCACGCCCGACGAGGCCTGGGCGGTGGCCGAGGAGATCGGCCTGCCGGTGGTGCTCAAGCCGCAGGACGGCAACCAGGGCAAGGGCGTGACGGTCAACATCACCGACCGCGCCCAGCTCGACCGCGCCTTCGCGACCGCCGCCGAGATCGGCGAGGTGCTGGTCGAGAAGTACCTGCCCGGCAGCGACTTCCGCCTGCTGGTCGTCGGCGACCGGCTGGTGGCCGCGGCCCGCCGCGACCCACCCCATGTCATCGGCGACGGCGAGCACACCGTGCGCCAG
>JAUPTP010000491.1 GCA_030918015.1 Pseudomonadota bacterium | reverse complement strand
CGTTGCTGAGCGACCTGGTGGATGCCACCCAGGGCATCCAGCTGCAGTGGAACGGCATCGGTGCCCACACCGCCGCGGCACTGGATCCGGCCGACACGGCGCTCAATGGTGTGCAGACCAGCCTGCAGGTGGACTGGGTGGCCAATCCGGCCGCCGAGCAGGTCCGCAACATCTGGGTGAGCCAGACCAATGGCGGAAGTGAAAACGCCACGGCGTTTGCCGCTGGCGCCACCAGCGTGTTGGCCACTCCGCTGGAGGGCACGTTCACCGCGCTGACCGGCCCGCTGGCGAATACTGGCGCACCCTACAGCGGCTACCGGGAGATCGGCATGAACTACCGGATGCTGGACGGCAGCAGCAAGCAGGCGGTGTACATCTACAACCCGTGAGGCGTTCGCGCCGCGCTGGATCGCTGCGTGCGCAGGCGGATCAAGCGCGCTGAAGGCCGATGGGGCCCAGGCCCGCACGGGCTGTTCCCGTGCGGGCTTTGCCTTGTCCGACGCTCCGTTCACTTCTTCTTGTTCTTCGCCTGATCGTGGTGCCACTTGATCGCGAAGAACATCCCCACGCCCAGCACGATGATCTTGAAGGTGAACAAGCCGATCGGGATCCATTCCATCATCTTCTCCGTTTGCATTGACGAATCTCTCGGCGGGTGAAGCGGCCCGCCGCTCCACACGGGCGTCAGGCTCCTGGCCTGCATCACGCCGCCTTCCGCCCCTCATCCCCGAACTGCATCTGCGCCAGCCGCGCATACAGCCCGCCGCGGGCCACCAGCTCCTCGTGGCGGCCGATGTCGACGATGCGGCCGGCGTCCAGCACCACGATGCGGTCGGCCTGCAGCACGGTGGCCAGGCGGTGGGCGATCACGAGGGTGGTGCGGCCCGCCATCGCGCGCTCGAGCGCGGCCTGCACCATGCGCTCGCTTTCGGCATCCAGCGCGCTGGTGGCCTCGTCCAACAGCAGCAGGGGCGGGTTCTTCAGCATCGCGCGGGCGATGCTGATGCGCTGGCGCTGGCCGCCGGACAGGCGCACGCCGCGCTCGCCGAGGAAGCTGTGATAGCCGTCGGGCAGGGCGGTGATGAAGTCGTGGGCGTAGGCGGCGCGGGCGGCGGCCATCACCTCCTCGTCGCTGGCCTCGGGGCGGCCGTAGCGGATGTTCTCCAGCGCGCTGGTCGAGAAGATCACCGAGTCCTGCGGCACGATGCCGATGCGCCCGCGCAGGTCGGCCAGTGCGGCATCGCGCACGTCCACGCCGTCCACGCGCACATGGCCGCTGCCGGTGTCGTAGGCGCGCAGCAGCAGTTGCAGCACGGTGGACTTGCCGGCGCCCGAGGGGCCCACCAGGGCCACGGTCTCGCCCGGCTGGATGTGCAGATCCAGATCGGCCAGGGCGGCAGTGTCGGGGCGCGACGGGTAGTGGAAGCCGACGTGCTCGAAGCGCACGGCCGAGCCGCCGCGCACCGGGGGCAGGGCCTGCGGCGTCTTCGGCTCGGCCACCGGTGAGCGGCTGTCCAGCAGCTCCATCAGGCGCTCGGTGGCGCCGGCCGCGCGCAGCAGGTCGCCCCAGACCTCGCTCAGCACGGCCACGCTGCCCACCAGCAGGATCACGTAGACGACGGTCTGGCCCAGGTGGCCGGCGCTGATGCGGCCGGCGATGACGGCCTGGGTGCCCTGGTACAGGCCCCACAGCAGGGCGCTGAAGGTGGCGCCGATGATGAAGGCGACCAGGCCGGCGCGCACCTTGGTGCGGCGGCGGGCGGTGTCGAAGGCGGCTTCGGTGGAGGCGCGGAAGCGCTCGGCCTCGCGGCCCTCCTGCACATAGCTCTGCACCACGGGCACGGCGTTGAGCACCTCGGCGGCGATGGCGCTGGAATCGGCCACCCGGTCCTGGCTGGCGCGCGACAGGCGCCGCACGCGGCGGCCGAAGTACAGCGACGGCGCCACCACCAGCACCAGGATGCCCAGCACCTGGGCCATCACGGCGGGGTTGGTCCACACCAGCATGATCAGGGCGCCGAGGCCCATCACCGTGTTGCGCAGGCCCAGGCTGAGCGAGGAGCCGACGACGGTCTGCACCAGCGTGGTGTCGGTGGTCAGGCGGCTGAGCACCTCGCCGGTGGCGGTGGTCTCGAAGAACTCGGGGCTCTGGCGCACGACGTGGGCATAGACGGCGTTGCGCAGATCGGCCGTCACGCGCTCGCCCAGCCAGGTCACCGCGTAGAAGCGCAGCGCCGAGAGCAGGCCGAGGGCCACGCCCACGCCGGCCAGCTCCATGAAGTGGCCCCGCAGGGCCAGCAGGCGCTCGCCGGTGGCCTCGGGCGAGGCGTTGCGGTCCATGCCGGCGTCGATCAGCCCGCGCAGGGCGGCCGGGAACACCAGCGTGGTGACCGCCGCGGCAATCAGGAACAGCACGGCCAGCGCGATGCGGCCACGGTAGGGCCGCAGGAAGGGCAGCAGGCCGGACAGGGAGCGGGCACTGCGGCCCTTGGGGCGGTCGGGGGTGTCGGAGGAGCGGGCCATGGCGGGCAAGTGTAGGGGCCCGGCGGCAAAGACCCACGCTGGAACCAGGACTATTCAATGATTGCGCAGGCATTCATTGCATAGGCAATAAACTGGCGCCCATGTCTGAATCCAAGCCCGTCACCCCCGTACACGAGCCGGCTCCGGCGGACTTCTACACGCCCGAGGTCCTGGCCCAGGGCAACAGCCTGGGCTATCTGGTCAAGCGGGTGATGAATTCCTTCCTGCTGCAGACCGACCGCCGCCTGCTGCCGCTGGACCTGACGCAC
>JAUPTP010000490.1 GCA_030918015.1 Pseudomonadota bacterium | reverse complement strand
GGAAGCCCGCCGCCTCGTTCAGCGCCTGGCCGGTGGCCTCGACATCGCCGACCAGCACCGAGAAGTGCACCTTGGCGTGCGCATAGTCGGGCGTGACCTCGACCGCGCTGATCGTGACCATGCCGATGCGCGGATCTTTCAGGCCGCGGATCAGCTCGGCCAGATCGCGCTGGATCTGGTCGGCGACACGGAAGCCGCGGTTGGGAATCGAACGCTTGTGTCTCATGGTGGAGAAAGCTCTCGCGCACTCTCGCGCAAAACGACGAGGCCCCGGCGCTGGCGCCGGGGCCCGAAAGCAGGGCAGACGCCGCGGATTACAGCGTGCGCGCCACTTCCTTGATCTCGAAGAACTCCAGCTGATCGCCTTCAGCGATGTCGGTGACGTTCTTGAGCTTGATGCCGCACTCGAAGCCTTCCTTGACTTCCTTGACATCGTCCTTCATGCGGCGGACCGATTCGACCTCGCCGGTGTAGATGACGATGTTGTCGCGCAGCAGGCGGAACTTGCAGTTGCGACGCACCAGACCCGAGGTGACCATCGAGCCGGCGACCGTGCCGATCTTCGAGGCGACGAACACCGTGCGGATCTCGGCCGTGCCGATGGCTTCCTCGCGCTGCTCCGGCGCCAGCAGGCCCGACATCGCCGACCGAACCTCGTCCACCGCATCGTAGATGATGTTGTAGTAGCGCAGGTCGACGCCGTTGCCTTCGGCCAGCTTGCGCGCGCCGGCATCGGCCCGCGTGTTGAAGCCGATGATGACGGCCTTCGAGGCGATCGCCAGGTTGACGTCCGACTCGCTGATGCCGCCCACCGCCGCGTGGACGATCTGCACCTTGACCTCGTCGGTCGACAGCTTGAGCAGCGAGGTCGCCAGCGCTTCCTGCGAGCCCTGCACGTCGGCCTTGATGATCAGCGGCAGCATCTGGGCCGCGGTCTGGCCCATGCTCTCGAACATGTTCTCGAGGTTGGCGGCCTGGCGCTTGTTCAGCGTCACTTCGCGGTACTTGCCCTGGCGGAAGGTGGCGATCTCGCGGGCCCGGCGCTCGTCGGCCAGGACCATGAACTCGTCGCCTGCGGCCGGCACTTCGGACAGACCCTGGATCTCGACCGGGATCGACGGGCCGGCCTCTGCGGTCGGCTTGCCGTCCTCGTCGAGCATGGCGCGGACGCGGCCGTAGCTCTGACCGGCCAGCACCGCGTCGCCACGCTTGAGCGTGCCCGACTGCACCAGCACCGTCGCGACCGGGCCGCGGCCCTTGTCCAGACGCGCTTCGATCACCAGGCCCTTGGCCAGCGCCTCGACCGGAGCCTTCAGCTCCAGCACTTCGGCCTGCAGCAGCACCTGCTCGAGCAGCTCGTCGATGCCCTTGCCGGTCTTGGCCGACACCGGGCAGAACGGCGAGTCGCCGCCGAACTCTTCCGGCACGACGCTTTCCGCCACCAGCTCGCTGCGCACGCGCTCGAGGTTGGAGTCCGGCTTGTCGATCTTGTTGATCGCCACGACGATCGGCACGCCGGCCGCCTTGGCGTGGCTGATGGCTTCCTTCGTCTGCGGCATCACGCCGTCGTCGGCCGCCACCACCAGGATGACGATGTCGGTGGCCTTGGCACCACGGGCACGCATCGCGGTGAACGCTTCGTGGCCCGGGGTGTCGAGGAAGGTGATGACACCGCGCGGCGTCTCGACGTGATAGGCGCCGATGTGCTGCGTGATGCCGCCCGCTTCGCCCGCGGCGACGCGGCTGCGGCGGATGTAGTCCAGCAGCGAGGTCTTGCCGTGGTCGACGTGACCCATGACGGTGACCACCGGCGGACGCGGCAGCGCCTCGCCCGAGGCCGCGGCGTTCTCTTCCTCGAGGAAGGCGTCCGGATCGTCCAGCTTGGCCGCGAAGGCCTTGTGGCCCATGTCCTCGACGAGGATCATGGCCGTTTCCTGGTCGAGCTGCTGGTTGATGGTGACCATCTGGCCCAGCTTCATCAGCTGCTTGATCACCTCGGAGGCCTTGACCGACATCTTGTGGGCCAGATCGGCCACCGAGATGGTCTCGGGCACATGGACCTCGTGGACCTGGGCCTCGACCTGCGGCGCCATGCGCTGCTCGCCATCACTGCGGCCGCCACGGCGACCGCCACGGCCACCGGCCGGCGCGCCACGCCAGTTGCTGCCACGCGCAGCACCCGCGGCATCACGGCCCTTCGGAGCCGCACCGCGCTTCTTGTCGTCCGACCAGGTCGAGGACAGCTCGCCGGACTTGACGCTCTTCTCGTCCTTCTTGCCGCCGGCGGTCTTGTCGCCAGGGCGAGCCGCGCCAGGCGCCGCACCGGCGCCCGCCGGCTTGTTGCGCACCGTCAGGGTGTTGCCGGTGGGCTGGGCAGGCGCGGCAGCCGGCTTGGGCTCCTCGGGCTTCTTGGCGACCATGACCTTGCTCTTGCGAGCCATCATGTCGCGGATCGCCTGCGCCTCGGCCTCGGCGGCCTTGCGGCGCTGCTCGGCGAGTCGCTTGGCCTCGTCGGCTGCGGGATTCGCGGCGGCAACCGGTGCGGCGACCGGCTTCTCGACGCGACGGAAGACGCCATTGCTCTGCGGCGGCTGGACCGTGACGCGTGCCGGCGGGGTCACCACCGGAGCACGCACAGGCTCTTCGCCACGCTGGGGCACCGGCTGCGGCGCCGGAGCGGCTGCCACCGGGGCCGCCACGACGGCCGGAGCCGCAGCCACCGGAGCCGCAGCCACCTCAGGAGCGGGTGCCGGGGCCGGGGCCGCCACGGGTGCCGGCGCTGCCGCACCGCGTGCGGCAG
>JAUPTP010000489.1 GCA_030918015.1 Pseudomonadota bacterium | reverse complement strand
ACCTGCGCTGCCCGGACTGCGACGGCACCCGCTACCGCGCCGAGATCCGCGAGGTGCAGCTGACGCGCCTGGGCAAGGCGATGTCGATCGCCGACGTGCTGGAGCTGACGGTGAGTGATGCGGTGCGCCTGTTCGCCGACGACCGCGAGGTGGTGCGCGCGCTCTCGCCGCTGGCCGATGTCGGGCTGGACTATGTCAAGCTCGGCCAGCCGGTGCCCACGCTCTCCGGCGGCGAGGCGCAGCGCCTGAAGCTGGCCGGCTTCCTGGCCGAGGCCGCGAAGAACGCCACCGCGAGCCGGCAGAAGGTGGCGAAGAAAGGGACGCTCTTCCTGTTCGACGAGCCGACCACCGGTCTGCATTTCGACGACATCGCCAAGCTGATGCGGGCCTTCCGCAAGCTGCTCGAGGCCGGCCACAGCCTGCTGGTGATCGAGCACAACCTGGATGTCGTGCGCGCCAGCGACTGGATCGTCGATCTGGGCCCCGACGGCGGCGACGCCGGCGGCGAGCTGGTCGCCGAGGGCACGCCGGCCGACCTGCGCGCGCACCCCACCAGCCACACCGGCCGGGCGCTGCGCGAGTACGAACACCAGCTCGGTCAGCCCGCCGCGCTGAGCGCCGAGGAAGGCGTGCCGCTGCAGACGCTGGCCAAGGCCCGCCGCGACCGGGCGCGCGCCCAGTCGGCGCAGAGCGACGCCATCCAGATCGTCAACGCCCGCGAGCACAACCTCAAGGGCCTGTCGGTCGACATTCCGCGCGGCAAGTTCAGCGTCATCACCGGGGTGTCGGGCTCGGGCAAGTCGACGCTGGCCTTCGACATCCTGTTCAACGAGGGCCAGCGCCGCTATCTGGAGAGCCTGAACGCCTACGCGCGCTCGATCGTGCAGCCCGCCGGGCGGCCGGAGGTGGACGCGGTGTGGGGCATTCCGCCCACCGTCGCCATCGAGCAGCGCCTGTCGCGCGGCGGCCGCAAGAGCACGGTGGCCACCACCACCGAGGTCTGGCATTTCCTGCGCCTGCTCTATGTGAAGCTGGGGGTGCAGTACTGCCCGGCCTGCAGCGACTTCCACGCGCCGCCCGACACCTGGGTCGCGGTGCGGCCGCAGACGCCGGAATCCATCGCCTCGCAGCTGCTGAAGGACTACCGCGGCCAGCACATCGGGCTGCTGGCGCCGCTGGTCATCGGCCGCAAGGGCCTCTACACCGACCTGGCGAAATGGGCCAAGGGCAAGGGCTACACCCGGCTGCGGGTCGACGGCGAGTTCCTGCCGACCGACAAGTGGCCCAAGCTCGACCGCTATAAAGAACACACGCTGGAGCTGCCGGTGGCCAGCCTGCTGGTCGACGTGGACCAGGAGGCCGGGCTGCGCCGCGCGCTGGCCGAGGCGCTGGAGCACGGCAAGGGCGTGCTGCATCTGCTGACGCCGCTGAAGTCCGCCGGCACCAGCGCCAAGGCGCTGGCCGCGTCGCTGGAGGCCGGCTTCCAGTCGAGCGCCTTCCGCAGCAAGGCCAAGGTCTTCTCGACCCGGCGCGCCTGCCCGCAGTGCGCCACCAGCTATCCCGAGCTGGACCCGCGCATGTTCAGCTACAACAGCAAGCACGGCTGGTGCCCGGACTGCGTCGGCACCGGCCTGGCGCTGACCCGCGAGCAGCGCAAGGCGCTGGACGACAGCCAGACCGACGACGACAAGGGCCGCGAGAAGACCTTTGCCGAACCCGAGGTCGAGGGCCTGGAGGACCAGCCCTGCGGCACCTGCGGCGGCGCGCGGCTCAATCCGGTGTCGCAGGCGGTGCGCTTCCGCGACGCCTCGATCGCCGAGGTGGCGGCGAAGTCGGTCGACGACGCCCGGCGCTGGCTCGACGGCCACAAGCTCGACGGCCGCGAGGCCGCGATCGCGCGCGACGTGGCGGTCGAGATCCGCAGCCGGCTGGCCTTTCTCGGCCAGGTCGGGCTGGGCTACCTGACGCTGGACCGCGCCGCACCCACGCTCAGCGGCGGCGAGGCGCAGCGCATCCGGCTGGCGGCGCAGCTGGGCAGCAACCTGCAGGGCGTGTGCTATGTGCTCGACGAGCCCACCATCGGCCTGCACCCGCGCGACAACCGCATCCTGCTCGACGCGCTGCACAAGCTGGGCGCCAGCGGCAACACGCTGGTGGTGGTCGAGCATGACGAGGACACCATCCGCCGCGCCGACCACATCATCGACATCGGCCCGGGCGCGGGCAAGCGCGGCGGCCGCGTGATCGCGCAGGGCACCGCGGACGAGCTGAAGGCCAACGCCGATTCGCTGACCGGCCGCTTCCTGAACGCGCCGCTCAAGCACCCGACCCGGCCGCGCCGCCCGGTGGACGCCGAGACGCCCGCGCTCTCGCTGCGCGGCGCGACGCTGCACAACCTGCAGGGCGTGGACGTGGCGGTGCCGCTGGCGCGGCTGGTGGCGGTGACCGGCGTGTCGGGCTCGGGCAAGTCGACGCTGGCGCGCGACGTGCTGCTGCGCAATGTGCAGGCGGTGGTGACGCACAAGGCCGCCGGCAAGAAGGCCGGCGAGCGCCCGGCCTGGGTCGGCTGCGCCGGGCTGGACGGCTGGAGCAATGTCGACCGGGTGCTGGAGGTCGACCAGACGCCGATCGGCAAGACGCCGCGCTCCTGCCCGGCCACCTACATCGGCTTCTGGGACACCATCCGCAAGCTCTTCGCCGAGACGCTGGAGGCCAAGGCGCGCGGCTACGCCGCCGGGCGCTTCAGCTTCAACACCGGCGACGGCCGCTGCCCGGCCTGCGAGGGCCAGGGGATGCGCACC
>JAUPTP010000488.1 GCA_030918015.1 Pseudomonadota bacterium | reverse complement strand
GTCGACGGCAACACTCTCCGGGCTCGTGCAAGGATGGCCAGGCCGTGCGTGTCGATGTCGCCCCAGTAGACGGCTGGACGACCTGCCAGCCAGGGGATGCTGCCCAAGACCGATACCGCTGCGCCCAGACGCATGAACGAGACGACACCAGGCATGTCCTGCAGTGCCAAGCCGGTTTCCTGGTTTTCGACCAGCAGGACGACCTGGGGCGCGAGTGAGAGGCAGGCCAGTTCGCTCACCGGGGCTTCGATGTCTCGCAAGCCGCCCACTTGCTCCCGCATGATCGGGCACAGGATTCGCATGCGCACCCGATGCGGTGGACGCACCAGCCCGCAGACCGTGTGGAAGTCCGTCTCGGTCTCGCTGTCCCGGATCAGTCCCAGCAGGTCCACGATGAGGCGCTTTCGCGGCTCCAGCCACTTGGTGTCGACCCCTTCGAGCGGCAGTTGCCGCACATGCAGGCCCGAGGCCGGGTTGGACAGCAGCCAGGCCAGTGCGGTGTGGAGGCGCGTGTAGTCCGATTCGCTGTAGTCCGCCAGCACGTCGAAATGCCGGCCCAGGCCGTGCCGTTCCTGAAGGCGGGGCCAGTGTGAGACGAGGTCAGCACAGCGCAGTGCTGCCCTCTGCCATCGCTGCGTCTGCCCGCACCAGGCCGCCACCTCTTCCGGTCCGCGCAGAATGACCCGCGAGGGCAGTGTCTGCGCACCGATGCGCATGAACTGGCGCCGCTCTTGGTGAAGTTCCCCGACGCCCCGCCAGCCGGACCATGCATCCACCCATCTGCGCACTGCCGAGATGTCGGCGGCGAAGTCGGCCTCGGTCGGCATGCCGAGGCTGATTTCCAGAGGCCAGTTCCCCGCTCCGCCGAGCCAGGCACGGTGCTGGTTCTGATAGCGGACTGTGAGCCCGTTCTGCACCTGCTCAGGCGTTTGCAGCTTCTTCGCCATCTTCGCCATCGTCGTCGGGGGCTGAAGAAAGAATCAGGCGTTGGCCTGTGACGTCGTAGTCGATGGGAATCACGCTGGAGGTCTTGCGGTCCTTGATGTGCACGAAGCCGGCACCGCCGATGAACGGCTCCAGCGTCATCACCG
Organism: Pseudomonadota bacterium; assembly: GCA_030918015.1. Classification (GTDB taxonomy): domain Bacteria; phylum Pseudomonadota; class Gammaproteobacteria; order Burkholderiales; family Burkholderiaceae_C; genus Sphaerotilus. Next base: position 1,713 of record JAUPTP010000488.1, on the reverse strand, counting down.
ATTTCAACGGCGTGGCGATGATCATCTGGAAGCCGAATGTCTTGAAGATGTTCATCGCCATGGCCGTGAACTCGGCATCGGCCTTGTCGAAAGCTTCGTCCAGGAAGACGGTCGAGAAGCGCGGCAGCGTGCGCTCCTGTCCACCGAGCTGATAGCGCAGTGCTGCAGCCAGGCAGGTTGCGGCCAGCTTCTGTCTCTGACCGCCGGACTTGCCGGCACCGCTGCGGTACACCTCCACTTCCTTGCCAGATTCATTGAGCTCGCGCGCAACGAAATCGACGTGCTGCCGCACGTCCAGGACCAGTGCGCGCCAGTTTCTGTCGGCCGTCTCCTGGCTGGCCAGCCGTCCGACCAGGGCACTGATGACCTCGAACCTCTGCTCCGCCTCCTGTGCGTGGGTTGTCAACATGTTGCTGAGGGCATTCCTGAGCGTCCTCTTGAAGGTCAGGACATCCTCCTGCAGCTTGTCCTGGGTCTCGATGACCAGGTGGGTGCCGGGCCCGAAGGGGGTGGTCTCCAGACTCTCGTTGACAAGCGCCATGCGATCCCGGATGGCCTTGCGTTCCTGGTCCAGCTGCGTCTGCAGCATGGCCAGGCTCTGCGCACTCTGGTCTCGCAGCAGGTCGAGAAAGCGCTGCTCGTGTCTGGGCAGCCCGTCGGCCTGCAGTCGCGTCAGCTTCGCGAAGAAGTCCGGTGCACTGGCCATCCTGGCATCCAGTCCGTCCGACTCGGCCGGCCACTGGCGCAGGAAATCCGCCAGGCGCCGCTCGATGCCGTGTTCCAGCCGAAGAATGTGCTGGCTGGTCTCGCGCTCGTCGGCGTTGAGGCCACGAACGACCTGCGTGGTGGCGTGGTCGACCGTCTCCCAGGTCATGTCTGGCCGGTAGCGGGCATACCGCTCGTCGAGACCTCTTTGCTGGAAGGGCGTGAGCTCGACCCTCAGAAGTTCGGGACGGAGCTTTTCGGTTTCCCTCTGCAGTGCCTGGATCTTCAGCGTCTGCGCGCGCACACGACCCAGATGGTCGCTGTGGATGCGTCGCGCGCGCTCGTGCGAGGCTTCCTGAAGCTTGATCTCATCGTCCAGTGTGGCCAGATCGGGGCGCGCTGCCTTTTCCCGCGAGATGCGCGCCTGCAAGGCCTCGATGCTTTCGATGGCCGAGTTCACATCGACGTCATCCCACTCCGTGTTTGCCAGCTGGGCATGGGCTTTCAGCCGTTCGCGCTCGCTGGACTCTGCCGCCCTTGCGGCCTCAAGTGCTTGGCGCAGGTCTTCGATCTGCTGCGACAGCCTGTGGGCCTCCTGCTTGAAGTGGGAAAGCTTGGCTGCGTTGTCGAAGCCCAGGACCCAGCGACTCGGGTCGTCGACGCGGTGGCGGTCATTTTTTTCGTGCCGGGTGCTGTTGTGCTTGATCTGACCTTCGCGGGTGATGGCACGGGGGGCTGCGCGAAAAGCCTGGACGGTTTCCGCGCAGTCGTGGTCGAAGTGCGCCTTGAGTTCGTTCCTGACCCAGTCGGCTTGAGGCATGTCGGCGAAGCTGAGCTTGAGAATCAGCGAGTTCTCCCCCGGGCTGCGAGGCTCTGACCTCAATGGCGTCATCCTCAGGTACACGACACGCTCGCCGACGCTTGTCTCGTTCAGGTAGGCCGCGACCTGGGCGTAGTGGCGATCCTCGACCAGGAGCGATTGTGCAAAGCCATGGAGCACCCGCTCGA
>JAUPTP010000487.1 GCA_030918015.1 Pseudomonadota bacterium | reverse complement strand
CCAGCGTCGCGGCCGTCGCGTTCTGGCCCGTGCCGTCGAGAATGCGCAGCCGCTCCAGCCCCGTGCTCATCGCCAGGCCCTCGCGCAGCTGCCACATGTTGCGCACGCCCGTGGCCACCTGCGAGGCACGACCGTCGCTGGCATCGCGCAGCCGGTACTCGCTGAACGCGTCGCCCCCGTCCATGTAGCGCCCGTCGATGCCCAGCGCGATCGCCTGCCCGCGGCTCGTGCCGCTGTCGAGCGCATAGCGCGACGACAGCCCGTCCTGGTGCTCGGCCCGTGCGTACAGCCGCGCGCGCTCCGCCAGCTGGTAGCTCGCCGCCAGCTCCGCGCGGTGCCGCTCCTCGCCGTCCACCGACGCCTCCGCCTGGCCCTTGATCGTCCAGCGGTCCGTCGCCCGCCAGCGCAGATCGACGAAGGCGGTGGTGGTTTCCAGGTCGTCGACCGTGCCCGGCGCGGCGCCGGTGGAGGCCAATGCGCTGTTGACGTTGAGCAGCGCGCTGTCGCTGGCGTAATAGCTGCCGGCCGAGGGGTTGGCCGACAGGCTGGAGAGCGTGCCGCTCAGGCGACCGCGCTCCTCGATGCGGCGCAGGCCGCCGCCGACGCTCAGCGCGTCGGTGAGGCGGTGATCGGCGCCGACGCTCACGCCACGCTGGCTGGCGCCGTTGACGGTGTCGAGGGTGCGCGAAGCCTCGGCCTTCAGCGTCCAGTCCTCGGTGGCCTTCCAGGCGGCCGCAGCCCCGATCTGCTCGCTGCCCGGCTGCGCGCCGGCCGCGGTGTTGGCGAAGGACGAGCCGGTGCGCGAGGCGCGCAGCTGCAGGCCCAGCCGCTCGCCGTGGTGCTCGAGCACCATGCGGGCGGCACGCCCCCGGGCCGTGCCGCTGTCGGGCAGCGTCGGCGTGCCCGACAGCGTGGAGCCGACCGCCGCCTGCGAGGCGTCGGTCTGCGCCACCTCGGCGATCAGGTCGGTGCGCTCGTCCAGCCTCACGCCGGCATGGGCGCTGGCCAGGCGGAACGGCGCCTGCGGGTTGCGGTCCTCGATGACGGCGCCACCGACGCTGGCCCGCTCGCCCAGGTTGATCTGGCCGTCGGCGCCAAGCAGCCAGAAGGCCTCGCCGGCCTGGTCGAGCTCGTAGCTGATGCGCAGGTGGATCGGGTTGCCGCTGGCGTCCTGGCTGGGGATCGGGCGGGTGAGCAGGATGCGGCCACTGAAGGGCTCGAAGCTGTAGTCGGTCAGCCGCGCCAGCGTCGTCACCGACAGCACGGTGTTCAGGTTGTTGCGGTCGCGCACCACCAGCTGCACCTGCTCGCTGTTCTCCAGCACCTGGGTGCTGCGGGTGGCGAAGGGGCCGCTGGTGCCGTTGGCGGCGATCTCCTCGGTGACATGGCGCAGCGTGTCGCGGCTGGCGAAGATGTTGAGGAAGCCGTCGGTGCTCTCCCGGTGCAGCTTCGCCCCGGTGAGCGTGCGCTGATAGCTGCCGAGCTGGCGCAGCCGGGTGCCGGCCGTGACGCCGCCGCCGGCCGCGACCTGGGTGCCCTCGCCGGTGGAGAAGTCGCCATACATCGCGAAATGGCGCCCTTCGTCGACGCGCACATACAGCCGCGAGGCGCTCGGCGCCCCGTTCGTGCGCACGCTGGCGTCGCCGTAGACGGGGTAGTAGGCCTCCGGGCGGATGTCCTTGATCAGCCGCGTGCGAGTGTCCTTGTCGGAATCGTAGGCCAGCGTCAGCAGCCGGTCGCCGCGGATCTTGCCCTTGAGGAACAGCGATGTGCGCAGCGCGACCTGGCCGCGGCCGCCGTCGAAGCCGCGGCTCCAGCTGCGCAGCTCGGTCTCGAAGCCGTCGTCGGTGCGCGCCGGCGAGATCGCGCCGTCATAGCGCCGCGAGGTGCGGCCGATGACGCCCTCGACCAGGCCGGCGGCCACCATCTCGCGCACATCCGGCTCGAAGCCGACGGTGCCGGCCACCTCGACCTCGCCGGCGGTCAGGCGCAGCGCCACGTCCTCGGGCTGGGCCGGCGCGATCAGGCTGAAGCGCGCCTGCCCGCCCTCGACGCGCAGCTGCGTGCCCGGCACGGTGCGGTCGGCATCCTGGCGGCCCGCGCCGCTCTCGTCGGTGCGGGCGCCGGGCAGCAGCACCCGCGCACCGCCGCGCACCTCGATGGTGAGCAGCACCGGCTCGTCCATCGGCCGGTCCTGCCGGTCGAAGATCCGCACCACGATGCCGACCGGCGTGACCCCGTCGGCCGGGGCGCCGTCGCCATGCACCTCGACCTCCAGGCGGCCGACGCGTGCATTGGCGGCGTACTGGCCCTCGAGCACGATCCGCGGCGCGCCCGCGGGCGCCGGCGCGGTGAACAGCGGCCGGTAGCGCTGCGCCGTCTCGCCGAGCGGGCGCACCGGGTCGAGATCGACCTGCGCCTGGGCCGCGGCGGCGCTGCCCAGCGCCAGGCCGGCGGCCAGCGTGCGCATCACGTGCCGGGGATGGGAACGAAGGGAATGTCGGCGGCTCATTGCGCGGCTCCTGCGGGGGTCGCCTGGGTTTCGGGAGGCGGAGCCAGCCCATCGGGCGTGCCGACGGCCTGGCGGGGCTTCATCGCGCCGGGTTCGCCCCGGCCGCCAGCGTCGCCGCGCTGGTCGGCGCTGTCGGTGGCCTGCGCCGGCATCGAGGGATGCCGCGCATCGAACTTCAGCACCCGCCCGCGGCGCTTCTCGGTGTCGAGCGACTGCGTCTCGCCCCGCGCCCGGCGGGCCTTGACCTGCTCGAGCACGGTGTTGGAGCAGCTGCCCTCGATGAAGTCGGCGCGGT
>JAUPTP010000486.1 GCA_030918015.1 Pseudomonadota bacterium | reverse complement strand
AGGTTGTGCGGCGGGATGTTGGTGGCCATGCCCACCGCGATGCCGGCCGAGCCGTTGACCAGCAGGTTGGGCAGCCGGGTCGGCAGCACCAGCGGCTCGCGCTCGCTGCCGTCGTAGTTCGGGCCGAAGTCGACGGTCTCCTTGTCGATGTCGGCCAGCATCTCGTGCGCGACCTTGCCCAGGCGGATCTCGGTGTAGCGCATCGCCGCGGCATTGTCGCCGTCGATCGAGCCGAAGTTGCCCTGGCCGTCGACCAGCATGTGGCGCAGGGAGAAGTCCTGCGCCATGCGCACGATGGTGTCGTAGACCGCGGTGTCGCCGTGCGGGTGGTATTTGCCGATCACGTCGCCGACGATGCGCGCGCTCTTCTTGTAGGGGCGGTTCCAGTCGTTGTTGAGCTCGTGCATCGCGTAGAGCACGCGCCGGTGCACCGGCTTCAGACCGTCACGCGCATCCGGCAGCGCCCGCCCGACGATCACGCTCATCGCGTAGTCGAGGTACGAGCGGCGCATTTCCTCTTCGAGGCTGACGGGCAGGGTTTCTTTGGCGAATTGAGTCATGCGGTCGGGCCGTTGCACAGCGGGGACGCGCTCGGAAACGGGGATGTCTCCGGGGCATCGAGCCCGCCATTCTACGATCCGCGCAATGTCGCCATGACGCAACAGCCCTGTCCGGAGCCGTCTTCCTGTCGACCAAGCCGGCAAACCGCATATGGCACAATGAATTTGTCGGTCCCTGGTGCCGCGCTCTCATCGGCAAGCATGGGCCGCCGTTTTTTCTGCATCTCTGCAGCCCGATCTGCGGCTTTTCTCGAGAGGAGAACCATGAACAAACTCAACAAGGTTGCACTGCTGTTCGCGTCGGCAGCTCTCGCCGCCTGTGCGACCGGTGGCTCGACCTCCGGCGCCATCGACAACTGGCGCGCTGCCGACGGCACCGTGATCAAGAACGGCACGAACGAGCTGTGCTGGCGCGATGCCAACTGGACCCCGCAGACCGGTGTCCAGGGCTGCGACGGCGTCCCGGCTCCGGCGGCTCCGGCTCCGGCCCCCGCTCCGGCCCCGGCTCCGGCTCCGGTCGTCGCGGCTCCGGTCGCTCCGAAGCCCGCTCCGGCTCCGGTCGCTCCGGTCAGCGAGAAGGTCACCTTCGCCGCCGACGCGTTCTTCGACTTCGACAAGGCCGTCCTGAAGAAGGATGCCGGCGCGAAGCTGGACGACCTGGTCAGCAAGGTCAAGGGCGTGAACCTGGAAGTCATCATCGCCGTCGGTCACACCGACAGCCGTGGCTCCGACGCCTACAACCAGAAGCTGTCGCTGCGCCGCGCCGAAGCCGTCAAGAAGTATCTGGTCGGCAAGGGCATCGAGCCGAACCGCATCTACACCGAAGGCAAGGGCGAGAAGCAGCCCGTCGCCGACAACAAGACCGACGAAGGCCGCGCGAAGAACCGCCGCGTGGAAATCGAGGTCGTCGGTACCCGCGCCAAGTAAGCAGTCCTCTGCTCGCTCAAGGAACCCCGCCCCGGCGGGGTTTTTTGTTGCCTGTCCGATTTCGCTACCATCGCCGGATCATGCAAAACGTCGACCCCAAGGAGCTCGCCAAGTTCAGCGAGCTGGCCCACAAGTGGTGGGACCCGGAGAGCGAGTTCCGCCCGCTCCACCAGATCAATCCGCTGCGGCTCGAGTGGATCGAGCAGTGTGCCGGCGCGCTCGACGGCCGTCAGATCGTCGACGTCGGCTGCGGCGGCGGCATCCTCAGCGAGGCGATGGCCCGACGCGGCGCGCAGGTGCTGGGCGTCGATCTGGCCGAGCGCTCGCTGAAGGTGGCGCAGCTCCACGCGATGGAAGCCGGCCTGCAGAACGTGCAGTACCGCGAGGTCGCCGCCGAGGCGCTGGCGGCCGAGCAGCCGGGCCGCTTCGATGTCGTCACCTGCATGGAGATGCTGGAACATGTGCCCGACCCGGGCGCGATCGTCGAGGCCTGCGCGACGCTGGTGCGCCCGGGCGGCTGGGTCTTCCTGTCGACGCTCAACCGCAACCCGAAGTCCTTCCTGTTCGCGATCCTGGGCGCCGAGTACGTCCTGAACCTGCTGCCGCGCGGCACACATGAATACGCCAAGTTCATCCGGCCCAGCGAGCTGGCCTCCTGGTGCCGCCTCTGCGGCCTGGAGCTGCAGTTCACCCGCGGGCTCGAATACAACCCGCTGACCCGCCGCTACTGGCTGAGCGGCGACACCGGCGTCAACTACATGATCGCCTGCCGCAAGGCCGCACAGTGAGGAGCAGGCCGTGAGCCGATCTGTCCATGCGGTTTTGTTCGATCTTGACGGCACCCTGATCGATAGTGCACTCGATCTGGGCGGCGCCGGCAACGACCTGCGCGAGCGCCGCGGCCTGCCGCCGCTGCCGCTGGAGGCCTTCCGGCCGCTGACCGGCACCGGCGCGCGCGGCATGCTGCGGGTGGCGCTGGGCACCACGCCGGAGGATGCGGATTTCGAGGCGCTCAAGGACGAATACCTGGCGATCTACGCCGCGCGCCTGACCCGGCTGACGCGGGTGTTCGACGCGATGGCGCCGGTGCTCGACGCCCTCGATGCGGCCGCCCTGCCCTGGGGCATCGTCACCAACAAGCACAGCCGCTTCGCCGAGCCGGTCGTGGCCGGCACCGGCCTGGCCGGGCGCAGCCAGGTGCTGGTCTGCGGCGACACCACCGCACGCGCCAAGCCTTTCCCCGATCCGCTGCTGGAGGCGGCGCGCCGCCTGGCGGTCGAGCCGGCGCACTGTCTCTATGTCGGCGACGACCTGCGCGACATC
>JAUPTP010000485.1 GCA_030918015.1 Pseudomonadota bacterium | reverse complement strand
CCGGTGAACCTCGGCGTGTTGGCGGCCAAGGGCTCGCTGCACCTGACGCGCCCGACGCTGTTCACCCACCTGGCCACCCGCGAGACCACCCAGGCGATGGCCGACGAGCTGTTCGCGCGGGTGAGTTCCGGCGAGGTGCAGATTCCGGTGTCGCGCCGCTATGCGCTGGCCGATGCGGCCCAGGCGCACGCCGACCTGGCCTCGCGCACCACCACCGGCTGCCTGGTGCTGCTGCCCTGAACGGGGTGTGGCTCAGTCGCGCGCGTTGCCGTCCGGGTCGCGGGCCTCGTCGATCACCGCATCCCGGTAGGCATGCCAGCTGGCGTGACCGAGGATCGGGCCCAGGACGATCAGGCCGAGAAAGCCCGGCAGCATCGCCAGCAGCGTCAGCGCGGTGATCAGCGCGCCCCAGAAGATCATCACGCCCGGCTGGGTCAGCACCAGGCGCATGCTGGTCAGGCCGGCGGTGATCGCGTCGACCTGACGGTCGAGCATCATCGGGATGCTGATGACGCTGACTGCGAAGATCAGCCCGGCGAACACCGCGCCCACGCCCAGGTAGGTGACGATGAAGCCGATGTTCTCCGGGTCGATCAGCGCCAGCAGCGAGCCCTTCAGGTCGGGCATGCCGTCGAAGCTGACCGCGAAGACCACCATGGCCGCGCGGCCCCAGAGCATCTCCAGCACCAGCAGCACGAAGCCGAAGATCGCCATCTGGCCGAGGTGGCTCTCCCAGGCGATCAGCGAGTCGCCGAAGTCGGGGCGCCCGCCGCGCTCGAGCTTCATCGACACGTCGTACAGGCCCATGCACAGGAAGGGGCCCATCAGCAGGAAGCCGGCCGACAGCGCCAGCATGTAGGCGGGCGCGTTCTCGTAGACCTTCAGCAGCCCCCAGCCCATCGCGACGAAGCACAGGCCGTAGAACAGGCCGATGGCCGGCGCACGGCGGAAGTCGCTCAGGCCGCGTGCCAGCCACCGCACCGGGGCTCCGGCGGACAGCGCTCGCAGGCGGATCGGCGCGGTCTCGGCGCCGTCGGCGCTGTTGGCGACCGGGGGCGAGGTGGCGGCTTGCGCTGCGGTGGCGGCCTGCGGGGCGTCGGTCGACGAATTGATCGGCATCATGGCGCATCTCCTGTCGCTCGGAATGCGCAGGGTAGCGCCAGCGCCTGCCCCTGGACAGACCGGGGATTCCCGGTTCGGGCGCGACCCAGGGGCGGCCGCAGCCTCAGCTGCGCCGCACGCGCAGCAGCTCGTCGAGGATGAGCCCGACGGCGCCGGCGGTGATCGCGCAGTCGGCCAGGTTGAAGGACGGGAAATAGCCGCCCGGGAACATCGCGGCCAGGACGGCCCAGTGGAACTGCAGGAAGTCGATCACATGGCCGTGCCAGGCGCGGTCGATGACATTGCCCAGCGCACCGCCGAGCAGCATCGCCACGCTGAAGGCGAACAGGCGCTGGCCCGAATGGCTTTTCAGCATCCAGATGAACATCGCCGAGGCCGCGAAGCCCAGCCCGATGAAGAACCAGCGCTGCCAGCCCGAGGCCTGGGCCAGGAAGCTGAAGGCCGCGCCGGTGTTGTGCACCCGCACCAGATTGAAGAAGCTGGTGACGATCTGGCCGTCACCGAGCTGGAAGCGCTGCACGATCAGCGTCTTGGTGATCTGATCGAGCACGATGACCAGCGCGGCCAGGGCCAGCCAGGGCATCAGGCCGGGCGAGGTCGGGGCGCTGCGCGAGGCGGCGGACGAGGAGCGGCGGGTCTTGGTGGGCATCTCGGACAGGAAAAGGACAGGAAGACGCCGGTCCAACCGGCGCGACACGGCGCCACTGTAGCCAGTTTGGCGCGCCCTGCGCCGTGCCCGAGGTTGTCGCGGGTCATCCACGGCGGTGCTCGACGGAGCGATCATTTGCGTGATCGGCATCACGACGACAGGAGCCATCCGGTCGGCGCTTGATGCACGGCCTTGCCAGTCCGGGAGGGCGATGGGACAAGTGTGTTCTGGCTCCCGTATGTTCATTCGTGAACCAAATGTTTCAACCTGTATGGCGGCGATGAGGTCGGGTCCCCGGGATTCCCTCAGAATCGCCCCCTGATCTGCAGCTGCTCAAGAGATCCGAACCATGCTCGAACCGATCAAGTCCGTCATCAAGAAGGCGTACTTCTCGAAGCGATTGAATCCGATCGCGGTGAAGACCTATTCGCGGCTGCGGCCGCCGCCCTACATGCGTCCGCGCATGGAGTTCGACTACGACGTCTGGAACGGCATCTGTGCCTTCCACTCCGACGACGGCCGTCAGATCGGCGAGAACAACACCAACCCCGAGATCTACCGCGAGGTCGTCGAGACCGAGAGCAAGCCCTGCAAGTTCGAGGGCTCGCGCTACGGCCTGCCGATCAACCTGACGGCGCTGCGCAACGTGATGGCGTCCTGGGACGACGCGCTGCAGCTGGTCACCACGGTGCGCGCGAACTACATCGCGCGCCGCGGCCTCGACCACTCGCGCTTCAACCTGATGGAAGGCTATGTGCTGTCCAAGATGGGCGCGGCCTACGTGTCGTATCTGGTGCGCCGCCGCGGCAGCACCTATGCCGCCACGCCGCCGCTGGAGACGGTGTTCTTCACGCTGGGCGTGGGCCCCTTCATGGTGGTGCGCGCGCTGATGGAGAAGGGCGACCTCACGCCGCTCGATCCCGAACCGATGAGCGGCGAGCGCCTGTACGAGCTGGCCGACACCTCCGGCTCGCTGCTGTCGGGCATCAGCGGTCACGGCTGCGCGGGCAGCAAGAAGCTGATCACCCAGTTCCTCGACGCGACGATGAAC
>JAUPTP010000030.1 GCA_030918015.1 Pseudomonadota bacterium | reverse complement strand
GCTTCAGCCTGAACAACGCGATGCTGATCATCGCCGGCTCGCTGGTGGGCAGCTCGGGCGCCATCCTCTCGTACATCATGTGCAAGGCGATGAACCGCTCGTTCTTCAACGTGATCCTGGGCGGCTTCGGCGGCGAGGCGGCGGCGGCCACCGGCGGCGTACAGGCGCAGCGCAGCGTCAAGAGCGGCTCGGCCGACGACGCGGCCTTCATCCTGGGCAACGCCGAGACGGTCGTCATCGTCCCCGGCTACGGTCTGGCGGTGGCGCGCGCCCAGCACGCGGTGAAGGAGCTGGCCGAGAAGCTCACCCACAAGGGCATCACGGTGAAGTACGCGATCCACCCGGTCGCCGGGCGCATGCCGGGCCACATGAACGTGCTGCTGGCCGAGGCCGAGGTGCCCTACGACCAGGTCTTCGAGATGGAGGACATCAACGGCGAGTTCGGCCAGGCCGACGTGGCCATCATCCTCGGCGCCAACGACGTGGTGAACCCGGCCGCGCTGCAGAAGGGCAGCCCGATCTACGGCATGCCGATCCTGGAGGCCTACAAGGCCAAGACGGTCATCGTCAACAAGCGCTCAATGGCCGCCGGCTACGCCGGCCTGGACAACGAGCTGTTCTACATGGACAAGACGATGATGGTCTTCGGCGACGCCAAGAAGGTGGTCGAGGACATGGTCAAGGCGATCGAATAGAGCGCGGCGCGGCAGAAGCGGCGGGCGTTCTGCATGGCCTGAACACGATTCCGGCGGAAGCGGGCGGGCAGACCTGATATTTCTGAATGAATCCCCTGATGTCCGCCGGGGGTCACCTCCACCAGAATGGTCCTCGGATTGGAGACGCCCGCATGCAAAAAGTCTGGTTGAGGCACTACCCCGAAGGGGTGCCAGCCGAGATCGCGCCCGATCGCTATGCCTCGCTGGTGGCGCTGCTCGAGGAGAGCTTCGCGACCTTCCGGGACCGAGACGCCTATCGTTACCTGGGTCAGGCGATGAGCTATGCCCGTGTCGACGAGCAGTCGCGGGCCTTCGCGGCCTGGCTGCAGTCGCAGGGGCTGACGAAGGGCGACCGGGTGGCGATCATGCTGCCCAACCTGCCCCAGTACCCGATCGCGGTGGCCGGCATCCTGCGCGCCGGCCTGGTGGTGGTCAACATCAACCCGCTCTACACCGCCCGCGAGCTCGAGCACCAGCTGCGCGACTGCGGCGCCAAGGTGCTGCTGATCCTGGAGAACTTCGCGCACACCCTGCAGCAGGTGCGTGCCGCGGTGCCGCTCGAGAAGATCCTGCTGACCTCGCTGGGCGAGATGGTGGGATTCCCGAAGGGGGCGATCGTCGATTTCGTCGTGCGCCGCGTCAAGAAGCTGGTGCCGGCCTTCGAGCTGCCGGAGGCGATCCGTTTCCGGGAGGCGCTGGCCGAGGGGCACGAGCGCGGATTCCAGCCGGTGGCTGTCGCTCCGGACGATCTGGCCGTGCTGCAGTACACCGGCGGCACCACCGGCGTGGCCAAGGGCGCGATGCTGCTGCACCGCAATCTGGTTGCCAACGTGCTGCAGTGTGCGGCCTGGTACCAGCCGGCGCTCCGGCGTCTGCCCCCGGGCGAGCAGCTGGTGCAGGTCTGCGCCCTGCCGCTCTACCACATCTTCGGCTTCAACACGAACATGATGCTGGGCACCCGGATGGGCGCCTGCAACGTGCTGATTCCCAACCCGCGTGACCTGCCGGCGCTGCTCAAGGAGCTCTCGGGCCTGCGCTTTCACACCTTCCCGGCGGTCAACACGCTGTTCAACGCGCTGGCGAACCATCCGGCCTTCGGCTCGGTCGACTGGAGCCATCTGCTGATCTCGGTGGGCGGCGGCATGGCGGTGCACCAGGGCACGGCCCGGCTGTGGCTGGAGCGCACCGGCTGCGCGATCTGCGAGGGCTATGGCCTGTCCGAGACCTCGCCGACGGTCAGCTGCAATCCCACCGACAACCCCACCTTCACCGGCACGATCGGGCTGCCGCTGCCCAGCACCGAGATGAGCCTGATCGACGACGACGGCCAGGAGGTGGCTCCGGGCACGGCCGGCGAGATCGCGGTGCGCGGCCCGCAGGTCATGGCCGGCTACTGGCAGCGCCCTGACGAGACCGCCCGGGTCATGACCGCCGACGGCTTCTTCCGCACCGGCGACATCGGCATGGTCGACGAGCGCGGCTACTTCCGCATCGTCGACCGCAAGAAGGACATGATCCTGGTGTCGGGCTTCAACGTCTATCCGAACGAGATCGAGGACGTGCTGACCCAGATGCCCGGCGTGGCCGAATGCGCCGCGGTCGGCATGGCCGACAGCCGCACCGGCGAGGCGGTCAAGGTGGTCATCGTGCGGCGCGATCCGGCGCTGACCGAGGCCGACGTGCGGTCCTATTGCGAGCAGAACATGACTGGCTACAAGCGCCCGAGACGCATCGAATTCCGCGAAGAACTGCCCAAGACGCCGGTCGGCAAGGTCCTGCGTCGCGAACTCCGGGAGCGCAAGGCATGAGCGCCGCCATGTCGTTCAGTGCCGGCACCCAGGGAGCGAGCATGGCCGAGTACTACGCCAAGTCCAGCCGCGGCCGCCAGGTCCTGCGTGATCGCCTCTATCCGCTGCCGCGGTCGGCACGCAATCTGCTGCTCATCCTCGATCCGTCGCGACCGGTGCGCCACTGGGTGAACATGGTGCGCGGCGCGGGCTGGGCCGAGCTGGGCGTGCTGGAGCAGGCCGGCCTGATCGTTCCGGTGACCGAACCGGGGCCGGCCGACACCGCTCCGGCGCCGCTGGCGAGCGATTTCCACACCACCTTTCCGTCGGACTTCCATGCCGACCTGCAGACGGTGGCGCCCCTGCCGGCCGGCGTGCCCTTGTTCGTGAGGCCTGCGCAGGGGCGTGCGCCCGCCCGCGTCGATCCCGTCCCGGTGGCCGCGCCATGTCGGCCCGGGGCGATATGGCCGACTGCGGCCGGGCGGGCTTCGGCGGCATCTTGTTCACCGCAGCGCTCGTGCCTGGGCTATGCCGACCTGTACGACAGCCTGAACGCGCTGACGCGGCAGACGCTGGGCCTGTTGCGCGGCTACCGCTACACGCTGCGCATCGAGAAGGCCCAGGGGCTCGACGATCTGGAGCGTGTGGCCGAGGATTTCGTGCTCGAGGTGGAGCGGCTGCGCGGCCTGGCGGCCGCCCGCACCGTGGCGCGTGCGCTGGGCCTGGGCGAGCCGGAGGGCTGATCGGCGGCGGCGGAGCGGCGTATGCTGGCGCGATCATGACCCGCTCCGCCTTGCCTTCGCCCCCGATCCGTCCGCTGGCCATCGTCAGCGCCATGCACCAGGAACTGGCCGCGCTGCTCGCGCGTGGCCATCAGGCCGACTTCGAGCGGCAGACCCACGCCGGCCGCGATTTCTGGGTCGGCACCCTGAGCGGCCGGTCGGTCGTGCTGGTGCTGTGCGGCATCGGCAAGGTCGCGGCGGCGATCACGGCCACGCTGCTGGCCGAGCGGTTCGGGGTCGGGGCGCTGGTCTTCACTGGCGTGGCGGGCGGCCTGGGCGCTGACGTGAAGGTCGGCGACCTGGTGCTGGCCGACGACCTGCTGCAGCACGACATGGACGCCTCGCCGCTGTTTCCCCGCTTCGAGGTGCCGCTGACCGGGCGCTCGCGCTTTCCCGCCGATGCGGCCCTGACGCAGGCGCTGGCGCAGGCCTGCACGGCCGCGCTGGCTCGCCGCGAGCCTTACGGGCCGGCTGCTGCGGCGCTGGGCGTCACGCGCCCGGCCCTGCACCGGGGACTGATCATCAGCGGCGACCGCTTCGTCAGTGCCGCCGCCGAATGTCAGGCCTTGTGCGAGACGCTGCCCGAGGCGCTGGCGGTCGAGATGGAGGGCGCCGCCCTGGCCCAGGCCTGCCATGATCTGGGGCTGCCGTTCGCGGTGCTGCGCATCATCTCCGACCGGGCGGACGACAGCGCTTCTGTCGATTTCATCCGCTTCATCGACGAGGTGGCCGCACAGGCCAGCGCGGCGATCATCGAGGGCTGGCTCAGCGCGGGCTGAGCGCCTCGACCACCGGCACGCCGTCGACCAGGCCGCTGCGCGCGATGCGCCCGAGCAGCCCGGGCCACCAGACGCCGGGATGGCGGTCGGTGCCCAGCCGCACGACGACAGTGCGCTGGTGCGGGGCCACATAGATGTACTGGCCGTGCTGGCCCTGGGCATAGAAATCGGTGCCCGGCACGAGCGTGGCCGGATCGCGCCCGGCCGTGGGCACCGGCGTGACCAGCAGCGGGCCCTGGGGCATGCGCCGCCACTGGCCGGTGTAGAAGACGGCCGACGGCCGCCCCGGATCCTCGATGTTGCGCTGCGCGGCCACGTCGGCCCCGGGCAGGGCCTGCACGGTCAGCAGCGTGTCGATCCACTCCGCCGGCACGACCTGCCGCCCGCCCGCCCGGCCTCGGTCAAGCATCAGCTGGCCGATGCGGGCGAAGTCGAGCGCCCGCGCATTGAGGCAGCAGAAGGCCTTGGTCTGGCCGAGCACGGCGCTGTCGACGCTCCAGCTCGCGTCCTGCTCGGCGCCGACCTGCTCCCACAGGTGCTGCGCCAGCTGGGGCAGCCGGCGGCCGGTCGCGCGCTCCAGGGCCATGCCCAGCAACTGCGTATCGCCGCTGCTGTAGCGGTAGCGCTGGTTGGGGGCTTCGGCCACGCGCAGGCCCGCCACGGCCTGGGCCAGATCGCTGGTCAGGTAGAAGACCGCCACATCTGACCACGGCGTGCTGTAGGTCTCCTCGAAGCCGATGCCGCTGCGCATGGCCAGCAGGTCGCGCAGGCGCACCTGCGCGAAGCGCGGGTCCTGCCGCTCCAGCTCGGGCAGATAGCGGGTGAGGGAATCGTCGACGCTGCGGATGTGGCCGTCGCGGATCGCCTGGCCCAGCAGCAGGGCGACGACCGACTTGGCCACCGAGAACGAGGTCAGCAGCGTGCTGCGGTCGCGGCCGGCGAAATACTGCTCGTGCACGATCTGGCCGTCGCGCAGCACGATCAGCGCCACCGTGCCCTGCTGTTCAAGCCAGGGCGACAGATCGCCGCCCGGGGCCGGCGGCAGCTTCAGCGCCTCCGTGGCGCGCGGCAGGGCCACAGGGTGGCGCGAGGCCGGGATGGGGGCGTTGTCGAAATGCTGGTGGTCGGTGATCGTCGTGCGCTGCTGCTGGAGGATCCAGGGCGGCGGGACGAAGGTGCCGCAGCCGCTCAAGGCCAGCGGCAGCAGGGCGGACAGGAGTCGGCGTGGAAGGAGTCGGCGGGATCGGGTGGACATGGGAAGAACGAAGGGCCGCCCGAGGCGGCCCTGACGCGATGGGATGGGAATCAGGGGTGGGCGGCGATGACCTGCGCGACCGCGGCGGTCAGCCGGCGGGCGTAGGCCAGGTCGATGAATTCGTTGGGGCCGTGCGCGTTGCTCTTCGGGCCGAGCACGCCGCAGACCATCATCTGCGCCCGCGGGAAGCTCTTCTGCAGCAGGTTCATCAGCGGGATGGTGCCGCCCTGGCCGATGTAGCCCAGCGGCGCGCCGAACTGGTCGTGCGAGGCGCGGTCCATCGCGCGCTCCAGCCACGGCGCCAGCTCTGGGGCGTCCCAGCCGCTGGCGCCCCAGGCGCCGGCACGGCCGTCGGGCTGGAAGGTCACGCGGGCGCGGTAGGGCGCGTCGGCCTCCAGCAGCGTCTTCAGATGCTCGGCCGCGGCGTTGGCGTCGACCGTCGGCGGCAGGCGCAGGCTGAGCTTGAAGGCGGTGAAGGGGCGCAGCACGTTGCCGGCGCTCGACAGCGGCGGCAGGCCCTCGGCGCCGGTCACGCTCAGCGTCGGCCGCCAGGTGCGGCCCAGCAGCGCCTCGACCGGGTCGTCGGTCATCGGCAGCACCGGCAGGCCCTCGGCGCCGCAGGCCCAGGGCTGGCGCTTCCAGACCTCGTCGCCGAGCACCGCGGCGGTGGCGCGCGCCTGCGCCAGCCGCGCCGCCGGGATCTCGACATGGAAGGCGCCGGGCAGCAGCCGGCCGGTGGCGCTGTCCTCCAGCCGGTCGAGCAGGTGGCGCAGGATGCGGAAGCTCGAGGGCACCACGCCGCTGGCGTCGCCCGAATGCACGCCTTCCTCCAGCACCTCCACCTTCAGCGCGCCGCTGACCAGCCCGCGCAGCGAGGTGGTCAGCCAGAGCTGCTCGTAGTTGCCGGCGCCCGAGTCCAGGCAGACCACCAGGCTCACCGCGCCGAGCCGCTCGCGCAGCGCGTCGACGTAGAAGGGCAGGTCGTCGGAGCCGCTTTCCTCGCCGGTCTCGATCAGGCCGACGATGCGCGGGTGCGGCACGCCCTGGTCCTTCAGCGCCTCGATCGCGGCGACCGCGGCGTAGACCGCGTAGCCGTCGTCGGCGCCGCCGCGGCCGTAGAGGCGCTCGTCGATGCGCTTCGGGGTCCAGGGGCCGAGGTCGGCGCGCCAGCCGGTGAATTCGGGCTGCTTGTCGAGGTGGCCGTACATCAGCACGCTGGGCTGCTGCGCGGTGCCGACCGCCACCTCGTGGCGGGTCGCGGCAACCTCGAAGAACAGCACCGGCGTGCGCCGCCGGCCGGCGGCGTCGTGCAGCTGCACGATCTCCAGCGTCAGGCCGGGCACGCGCCGCGCATTCACCCAGTCGGCGGCGCGGCGCACCACGGTGTCGAGATGCCCGTGCGCCGCCCAGTCGGCGTCGAACATCGGGCTCTTGGCCGGAATCGCGATGTAGTCGGTCAGCTCGCGGACGATGTCGCGGTCCCAGGTGGCGGCGACATGCTGCGCCAGCGCGGTCGGGTCGGGACGGATCAGGGTGTCGGGGGCATTCATGCGGACCTCGTGTCGGGCCGGTCGGCGGCCGTCCTGCGGACAGTGTAGCCAGTCCGCCTGAAGCTCCGCCGGCCGATGTGGCTCAGCCCAGGGCGTCGTCGAGCAGGGCCGGCAGCGCTTCGAGCCGCGCCAGCAACTGCGGCGGCAGGATGCCATCGACGATGTGGGGCAGCTCGTTGAGCGCATGGAACTGGATGCGCGAGCCGCCGCCCGCCTCGGCGGTGATGCGCATCGTCAGCGGCAGGCTGACGACCGGATCCGGGTCGTCGTTCTGCACGATCGCCGTCTCGTCTTCGGCCAGCCCCAGCACCAGCCACTCGCCCCGGCCTTCGCGGTCGTGCAGCGGAATGCGGGCGAAGACGCTCAGGCCGTGGGTCGAGGCATGCGCGCTGAGCCGCTCGACGGTCTCCGTCGGGGAGAAGCGGCTCAGGCGGGCCAGGCGCCCGCTGCGGTGGGCTTCCAGACTGGTGACCGTCAGGGCCACGACCGTCAGGCCGCTGGTGATCCAGCAGCGCCACAGCGCTTGGCGGTGACGCTCCGTGGGGCGGCCGTGGCTCCAGAACCGATCCGTGTCATTGAGTGGGCGCATCGTGGACTCCTTGACGGCAGGGGTGGCCACTGCCGGCCACGGCGGAGATCGAAGGAGCCACTCTACAGGCTGGATTCCGTCAGACGGATGAAAGTCGGGAGCGGGTGCGGGTTGATCCGGGGCGGAATCACCCGCATTTACATTCTTAATTGAAACTTTTTGTAATTTTTCGTGTTGCCGAGGACTCTGTTCCAGTTTCTGGGTGAAGTGACCCCGAGTTCAGCGGTGCTCGAACCTGAAAACCGCGGTGCTGGCGAGCAGGTTGGGCCAGTGCTTGACCACCTCGCCCTCGTGCAGGCCGAAGGCGTCGAGGATGTGCAGGCCGTTCTTGCGCGCGAGGATCTCGAAGTCGGCGAAGGTGCCGACGCGGATGTTGGGCGTGTCGTACCACTGGTAGGGCAGCACCTTGGTCACCGGCATGCGGCCCTGCAGCACGCGCAGCCGGTTCGGCCAGTGCGCGAAGTTGGGGAAGCTGACGATGCCGATGCGCCCGACCCGCGCGGTCTCGCGCAGCATGTCCTCGGTGTTGCGCAGGTTCTGCAGCGTGTCGAGCTGCAGCACCACGTCGAAGCTGTCGTCCTCGAAGAGGCTCAGGCCTTCTTCCAGGTTGCGCTGCAGCACGTTGACGCCGCGCTGCACGCCCGCCAGCACCTTGGCGTCGTCGAGCTCGACGCCGTAGCCGCGGCAGCCGCGCCGGTCGCGCAGCAGCGCCAGCAGCGCGCCGTCGCCGCAGCCGAGGTCGAGCACGCGGCTGCCCTGGGGCACCAGATCGGCGATCAGTTCGAGGGCCTGGCGGTTGCTCATGCGCCGATCTCCCGGGCGATGTTGTCGTAGCAGGCGCGCACGACGCCGTGGTAGCGCGCGTCGTCCAGCAGGAAGGCGTCGTGGCCGTGCGGCGCGTCGATCTCGGCGTAGCTCACGTCGAGCCGGTTGTCGAGCAGGCCCTTGACGATCTCGCGCGAGCGCGCCGGCGAGAAGCGCCAGTCGGTGGTGAAGCTCACCACCAGGAACCTGGCCTGCGCGCGCGCCAGCGCCCGCGACAGGTCGCCGCCGAACTCGCGCGCCGGGTCGAAGTAGTCGAGCGCGCGTGTGATCAGCAGGTAGGTGTTGGCGTCGAAGTACTCGCTGAACTTGTCGCCCTGGTAGCGCAGGTAGCTCTCGATCTGGAACTCGATCTCCTGCGTCGAGTAGGCCAGCTCGGCCGAGCGCAGCTCGCGGCCGAACTTGGCCTCCATCGAGTCGTCGGACAGGTAGGTGATGTGGCCGATCATGCGCGCCACCCGCAGGCCGCGCTTCGGGACGGTGCCGTGGGCGTAGAAATGGCCGCCGTGGAAGTCCGGGTCGGTGACGATCGCGCGCCGGGCGACCTCGTTGAAGGCGATGTTCTGCGCCGACAGGCTCGGCGCCGAGGCGATCACCAGCGCATGGCGCATGCGCTCGGGGTGCTGCAGCGTCCAGCTCAGCGCCTGCATGCCGCCCAGGCTGCCGCCCATCACGGCGGCGAGCTGGCGGATGCCCAGCCGGTCGAGCACGCGGGCCTGCGCGTTCACCCAGTCTTCCACCGTGACGACCGGAAAGTCGCTGCCATAGAGGCGGCCGGTGTCCGGGTTGACATGCATCGGCCCGGTCGAGCCGAAGCACGAGCCGGGGTTGTTGATGCAGATGACGAAGAATCGGTCGGTGTCGAGCGGCTTGCCCGGACCGATCAGGTTGTCCCACCAGCCGATGCTCTTCGGGTTGTCGGCATGGGTGCCGGCGACATGGTGGCTGGCGTTGAGCGCGTGGCACACCAGCACCGCGTTGCTGCGCTCGGCGTTGAGCCGGCCGTAGGTCTCGTAGACCAGCGTGTAGTCGCGCAGCGTGGCGCCGCTGCGCAGCGGCAGCGCTTCGCTGAAGTGCATCTTCTGCGGGGTGACGTGTCCCTGCATCGACATCGGGAGAGCTCCCAGAGGTTTTTCGACCACAAAAAAACCCGGCGCTGCCTGAGGCGGACACCGGGTCGTCGAGTGCCCCTCTTTAGCGGAATTTCTAGAGCGCCCGCAAGCCGGACCAAATCGGCGCTGTGAGGCGCGAGTGTAGCGCGAGCGGCGCGGCGCCGACGAGCGTGGCCCGATCTGCGACTTCCTGCCGGACAGGCCCCCGCGGGCGGGTGTGCCGCAGGTGTCCGGTCTCCCACGCCTCCGGGATGCCGGTCTGCGCGGGCGCTCGGGACAATCGGTGGCCCTCTGTCTTCTTCCCGGATGACCTGTCCGAGTGCCTGCCGTGACCCTGACTGCTGTTCCCGATCCCTCGAGCGATGCCTGGCTGCTGGCGCTGGGCACGGTGGCTGCCCTGGCGCTGGCCGGGCGCCTGTGGCATTGCTGGCAGCAGAGTCGCTCGCGCGGCCCGGCGCTGACGTCGCTGTCGTTCGACAGCGTGTCGTCATTCGAGCCGGTCTCGGCCGGGCTGCCGGACGAGACCCAGATGCTGGTCGACGAGGTGCAGGACCGGCTGGGCGTGCAGCTGCTGACCGCGCGCACGCTGGCGCGCAGCGGCGACGGGCTGCCCGGCAGCGGGCGGCTGCTGCAGCTCGACCGGCAGCTGGCGCAGGCGCTGCTGTCGCTGCGGCTGATGCGCGAGGCGGTGCGCCCCGAGCCGGCCACCCTGGGCGAGGGGCTGCATGGCCTGCAGGCCCACTTCCAGCCGATGCTGGCCGAGCGCGGCATCCGGCTGCACTGGCGGGTCGGCGAGGAGGCGGCGCGCATGACGCTGTCGGCCCGCAGCCGGCTCAACCTGATGCGGCTGGCGCAGGAGGGGCTGGACAACGTCGTGCGCCATGCCCAGGGCGCGCAGCAGGCGCGGCTGGATCTGACCGTGGAGACGGGCGCCTCGCTGCAGGAGCGCAGCCTGCGGCTGCTCATCAGCGATGACGGTCACGGCAAGCCCGAGGGGCGCCGCGCCGAGTCCACGGCCCGCGGCATCGAGGCGATGGAGCGGCTGGCCCGCGAGCTGGGGGCCCGGCTGGCGGTGGGCCCTTCCCGCCCGGGCTGGCGGGTCGAGCTGACGCTGAACGCGGGCTGAGCGGGCGTCAGCCTGCGGCGCCGGGGGCGGGGGCCGGGGCCGGCGGCTGGGTCGTCGCGAAGCTGGCCCGCTGCGACAGGCGCAGCATGAGCCGAGCCAGATTGGGGTGGGTCTGCCGCCAGTCGATGCGGGGGAAGCGGAAGTCGAGGTAGCCCAGCGCGCAGCCCACCGCGATGTCGGCCAGCGTCGGGTGCAGGCCCGAATACCAGTTGCGCTCGCCCAGGCCCTTCGACAGCGTGGCCAGACCGGCGTGGATCTTGCCGGTCTGGCGATCGATCCAGGCCTGGCAGCGCTGGCTGTCGTCGCGGCCGGGCCAGGTGGCCTCCAGTCGGGCGAGCAGCGCCGCATCCAGCAGGCCGTCCGCGAGCGCTTCCCAGGTCCGGACCTCGGCGCGCTCGCGGCCCTTTTCCGGGATCAGCCGGCCGACCGGGGAGAGCGTGTCGACATACTCGACGATGACCCGCGAGTCGTACAGCGCATCGCCGCCCTCGAGCACCAGGCAGGGCACCTGGCTGAGCGGGTTGGCCGACGTCAGCCCGACCGGATCCGACCAGGGATCCTCGATGACGAACTTGTAGTCGAGTTTCTTCTCCGCCAGCACGATGCGCACTTTGCGCACATACGGGCTGGTCAGCGAGCCGATGAGTTTCATGAGCGGGAAATCAGGTCGTTCTGGGCAGTCAGGTCCGGATCATTCTAGCGATGACCCCGGAGTCCTTCAGGGAACGGTTCTCCCCGGGCTGGAGGGGAGATCAGCGGGGCAGCGTCCAGTCCACCTGCGCGGGGCGTCCGGGCAGGTCGAGCCGGGCCTCGGCGGCGGGGGTGCTGGCCACGATCTGGCCGCGCCGGATCACCGCCAGCCGGGTCGCGCGCAGCCGGATCGCCTCGACCGGCGAGCGC
>JAUPTP010000484.1 GCA_030918015.1 Pseudomonadota bacterium | reverse complement strand
GTACTGGAAGCGCCCGGTCTGCCGGCGCGGATCGTCCAGGTCTTCAAAGCGCTGCATCAGCTCGTCGCCTGGGGTGGCAGTCGGGTGGTCTTGCATCGTGTCTTGGGGGGGGGCGAGGTCGGGCGGGATTGTTACCACTCAACCGGGGACTTGGCTAATGCAATCGCCCTGGACGGGTCATGCGCCGCGACTTCGAAATCATCCGTATTTATTTTGATGTAATAACCTCCAAAGACATCGCTCCTTCCGGTTGAAACCGTGCCTCGTTCATAGCTGCAGTCCACGATTTCGTTCGTGGTCATGTTGAGCAGTTTGGATGTGCCGCGGCTCTTGACCTTGAATTTTTCCCAGGGCATGGTCTTGTCTCCTTGGGCGCAGGCCCGGTTTGCAATTTTTCGCTCAACGAGCGATGGGTTGATGAATGGGGAGGAAATGGTCTGCAGTCACCGACAATCTGGCCAGTTTGTCATTTCAATACAGCCCACTTGACCCACTTGTGGCAGGACGCCGAGGGCGCTCGCTGCGTTCGATTCCATCCTCCCCCGACACACTCGCCACGAACACGATCATTCTCGTATTCGGCACGATCACGGAAGGTCGAGGCCTGGCGGGTACCGGTCCAATGCGTGCAGGTTGCACAGACTTGCCAGCTCGCGGGCGTGCTTTTGCTCATGTCGACTCCTTGTAAAGAATCAGGGTTTCTCCCCATTCGACCGGGGCGGTTGCCAGTTCGGGCAGCACCCACATCACGGGGAAGTTCGGGCTCTGTCCGGGGGCGCGGCCGTCGCCGTCGGTGAGGAAGATCAGCGCATCGGGGGGATCCTGGGCGGCCAGATCGAAGGGCGGGCGCAGATCGGTGCCGCCGCCGCCCCGCAGGCGCATGCCGGCCAGCGCGCTCAGGTCGTCGCCGGAGCGGAAGGTGCGCACCCGGCGGATGTGGGTGTCACATTCGACCAGGGTCAGCTCCAGCGCATGCTCGACCTTCAGCAGCGCGGTGATCTCGGCCATGAACATCGGCAGCAGCCGGCGGGTGCTTGCGCTGGTGTCCAGCGCGAGCATCAGGCGCAAACCGTCCGGGCTCAGATCGGGCAGCCACAGGCCGCGGTGCCAGTGGCGGCGAGAGGGCCGCTCCCAGCCGCGCCGCCGCGCCTGGCGTCCGAGCATGAAATCCCGCAGCACGACCCGCCAGGGCAGCTGGGCGTCGGTGGGGGCGTGATCCAGCAGCCTCGCCAGTCCTTCGGGCAGGTCACCCTGGTGGCGATGCCGCTCCAGGGTGTCGCGCAGGCGCTGCTGCCACTGCGACCGCAGCGGCCCGTCCATCGGCTGGCCGATGCCCTCGGGCAGTTCATGCAGATCGAAGGAAGTGGGCAGATCCTGGGCCGATCGGTCGAGCAGGGCGCTGTAGACCTGCTCGGCGCTGCAGCCCCGCAGCCCCGGAAAGAGCACGGCGCCCGGCGGGAGCTTGAAGCCGTCCTGCACCAGCAGCCAGTTGACCTCATGGTCGACGGCCAGATTCCAGCGCCGGGCCTGGCGGTTCTGCTGCCGGCTCAGATGCCCGGCGACGCAGTGCCAGACCTCGTGCGCCATCACGAACAGGCGCTGCTCGGCATCCAGCGTGGCCAGGAAATCCGGGTTGAAGTAGATCCTGCGGCCATCGGTGGCGGCGGTGGGCAGGCGCGGATCGGTCACCAGCTCGACGGCCAGATGCAGCGTCAGCGACGCGGTGAAAGGGTGCCGCAGCAGGAAGCGCGAGCGGTCGTCCTCGAGCTGCTGCAGCCAGCGCCGGCGCGCCGCCTCGTCCAGCACGGTGGCGGCCGCGTCGGACGCGAGGCCGCAGGGGATCGGCTTCAACGCCGCCTCCGCACGGGTGGGGTGCTCGATGCCGGCGGCAAGGCGTCGCGGGTGACCAGCGCCGATCCGTGGTGCTCGGTCCAGTGGGTGTAGAGCGGGTGGGCGAACAGCGCGCGCGCCTTGTCACCGTGCGGATCGTCCTGCTCGAGCTGCTTCAGGGCCGCCACCATCGACATCACCGCGAAGTCGCTGCCGAAGGCCAGTCCGGCGCGCAGGAAATGGGTCAGCCGCAGCTCGCGCTGTTCCTGAGGACCGATCCACAGGTGCTGGGCCAGGCCGGTGGCCAGGGCATGGCGCAGATCCATGCGCTCGGGCAGGTCGAAGGCCATCTCGCCGAGCAGCATCGCATCCAGGTCGGGCAGCTCCTGGCGCAGGTGCATGAAGGCCAGGAACTCGGTCGCCGCCGCGGTGCCGACCAGGCCGTGCACCAGCAGCTCCAGGCTGGCGGCGTCGAGCTCGTCGCTGCTGGCCAGCACATGCGCCACCCGCTCCCAGCTGCGCGGACTGGGCCAGCCGCGCTCGATGCTGCCGCTCATGTCGAGAAAGCAGTGCGGGCGGTACTTCAGGAAGGCGATCACCATCGGGTGCAGATCGCGCTGCTGCGCCCAGACGATCCAGGCGGGCAGGTCCTCCTTCAGCTCCAGGTGACAGAAGCGGTTGGCCAGCGCACTCGACAGCGGCTGGCTGACGGCCCGGTCCTCGCGCCGGTTGCCGGCCGCGCAGATCAGCCAGCCCGGCGGCACCTGGTAGAGATCGCCGAGCCGCCGGTCCAGGATCATCTCGTAGGCCGCCACCTGCAGCATCCGGTCGGCGGCGGTGAGCTCGTCGAACAGCAGGATGCCGCGGCTGTCCGGGTCGCGCGGCCATTCGGACGACAGCAGCCAGCGCACCTGATCGCCCTGCGGCACCGGCAGACCGCGCAGGTCCACCGGCTCGCGCTGCGACAGCCGGATGTCGATGAAGCCGATGCCTTCCTGGGCGCAC
>JAUPTP010000483.1 GCA_030918015.1 Pseudomonadota bacterium | reverse complement strand
TGATCGCCATCGTCGGCCGTCCCAACGTCGGCAAGTCGACGCTGATGAACTCGCTGATCGGCCAGAAGGTCAGCATCACCTCGCGCAAGGCGCAGACGACGCGCCACCGCATCACCGGCATCGCCTCCGACGGCGACACGCAGTTCGTCTTCGTCGACACGCCCGGCTTCCAGACCCGACACACCGTCAAGGGCACCGCGGCGCTGAACCGCAACCTGAACAAGACGGTGCAGTCGGTGCTGGGCGACGTGGACGTGGTGCTGTTCCTGGTCGATGCCGGCCGCTTCGGCCTGGACGACGCCAAGGTGCTGTCCATGATCCCGAAGGGCAAGCCGGTCTTCCTGATCGCCAACAAGCTCGACCTGATCCACCGCCGCGCCGACCTGCTGCCCTGGCTCAAGCAGATGCAGGAGCGCCATCCGTTCACCGAGTTCGTGCCGCTGCAGGCCACCAGGCAGGCCGACACCGAGCGGCTGCTGGGCATCATCCGCCCCTACCTGCCCGAGCAGCCCTGGTTCTACGACGCCGACGCGCTGACCGACCGCAGCGACAAGTTCCTCGCCGCCGAGCTGATCCGCGAGAAGCTCTTCCGCCTGACCGGCGACGAGCTGCCCTACACCTCGACCGTGCAGATCGACAAGTACGAGGAGGTCGAGGGCGGGCGCCTGAACCGCATCGCCGCGACCATCATCGTCGAGCGCGACGCGCACAAGGGCATGGTGATCGGCGAGAGCGGCGAGCGCCTCAAGCGCATCAGCACCGAGGCCCGCACCGAGATGGAGCGCCTGACCGGCAAGAAGGTCTTCCTGGAAGTCTGGGTGAAGGTGCGCTCCGGCTGGGCCGACGACGAGCACCGCCTGAAGAGCTACGGCTACGAGTGATCCGGTGGCCGTGAGCCGACGCGCCGCGCCGGCCGCGCTGGCCGCCTATGTGCTGCACCGCCATGACTGGAGCGAGTCCAGCCTGATCCTGGAGCTGTGGACGCGCGAGCGCGGCCGCATCGCCGCAGTCGCCAAGGGCGCCAAGCGGCCGCACTCGCAGCTGCGCAGCGTGCTGCTGCCCTTCCAGCGCCTGCAGATCGTGCTGGGCGGGCGCGCCGAGCGCCGCGACGAGGCCGCGCCGCCCGAGATCCACCTGCTGCGCAGCGCCGAATGGGCCGGCGCCCTGCCCGACGGCCGCGGCGTGGCGGCGATGCCCTCCGGCGCGGCGCTGCTGGCCGGATTCCATCTCAACGAGCTGCTGATGCGCGCGCTGCAGCGCCACGATCCGCATCCGCGCCTGTTCGACGCCTACGCGCTGACGCTGCCGGCGCTCGACCGCGACGACGAGGCCGCCACCGCCGCGGCCCTGCGCGCCTTCGAGCTGGTCCTGCTGCGCGAATCGGGCGTGCTGCCCGAACTGGGCCGGGTCACGCAGACGCAGCAGCCGGTCGAGCCCCGAGCCCGCCACGGCCTGCATGCCGAGCGGGGCGTGACGCCGATCGACGGTGCCGGCGGCCTGTCCGGCGCGACGCTGCATGCGCTGGAGGCAGCGCTGGCCGCCGGCGACCTGGCCGCCCTGCGCCAGGCCTGCCGCGGCGCGCTGCCGGCGCTGCGCACGCTGCTGCGCGGCCTGCTTCACTATCATCTGGACACCTCGATGCTGCGCACCCGCGCGCTGATGGTCGAGATCCAGAAGCTGACCGAACCTTCCACCCCACCATGAACCCTCTCGTCGCCCCCGAGGCCGGCCACCGTGGCAGCCGCACCGCGCTGTCGGTCAACCTGAACAAGGTCGCGCTGCTGCGCAACACCCGCCATCTCGGCATCCCGAGCGTCACGAAGGCGGCGCGCCTCGTGCTGGAGGCCGGCGCGCAGGGCCTCACCGTGCACCCGCGCCCGGACGAGCGCCACATCCGCGCCCACGACGTGCGCGATCTGGCCGAGCTGCTGAAGGACTGGCCGCAGGTCGAATACAACATCGAGGGCAACCCCTTCCACAACCTGATGGACGTGATCCGCGAGATCCGCCCGCACCAGGCCACCTTCGTGCCCGACTCGGTCGGCCAGTTCACCTCCGACCACGGCTGGACCTTTCCCGCCGACCTCGAGCGGCTGGCGCCGGTGGTGGCCGAGACGAAGGCATTGGGCGTGCGCGTGAGCCTCTTCATGGACCCGATCCCCGAGATGATGCGCGCCGCGCGCGAGGTCGGCGCCGACCGGGTCGAGCTCTACACCGAGGCCTACGCCAGCGCCTGGGGCACGCCGCGCCAGGCTGCGGAACTGGCGCGCTACCGCGCCGCCGCCGAGGCCGCGCTGGCCGCCGGCCTGGAGATCAACGCCGGCCACGACCTGAACCGCGACAACCTCGCCGATTTCCTGCGCGAGGTGCCGGGCGTGCAGGAGGTGTCGATCGGCCACGCGCTGGTGGCCGACGCGCTGGAGCTGGGCTACACGGAAACCATCCGCGACTACCAGCGCTGCATCCAGCGCGCCTTCGCGCCGCGCTGAGCATGGTCCACGGCATCGGCACCGACATCTGCGACATCCGCCGCATCCGCGCGGCGCTGGAGCGCCACGGCGAGCGCTTCGCCGAGAAGGTGCTCGGCCCGAACGAGATGGCGGTCTTCCGCGCCCGCCGCGCGCAGGCCGAGGCCCGCGGCGTGGCCTACCTCGCCACCCGCTTCTCGGCCAAGGAAGCCTTCTCGAAGGCGATCGGCCTGGGCCTGCGCTCGCCGATGCGCTGGCGCGACTGCGAGACGCTCAACCGCCCCAGCGGCCAGCCCGAGATCCGCCTGCACGGCGCGCTGGCCGCCTGGTTCGACCAGCAGGGCCTGGTCGCCCATGTCAGCCTGACCGACGAGAG
>JAUPTP010000482.1 GCA_030918015.1 Pseudomonadota bacterium | reverse complement strand
GGCGGCCCAGCTCCAGCTGCGCGCCGACGCGCGACGCGCGCTCGACGCGCAGACCGGCCTGGGCCTGCATCTGGACGCCCAGACCGCGCTGCAGCGCACCGACGGCGACGCGCAGATCGCCACGCCGGGCCGCGTCAACGAGCTGTATGCCCACCTCGACCTCGCCGACTGGCAGCTCGCCGCCGGCCGGCGCATCGTCGCCTGGGATGTCGGCCAGGCCTTCCGGCCCAACGACGTGGTGCAGCGCGAGGAACGCCGCCCGCTGCTGCAGACCACGCCGCAGGGCCGCGCGGTGCTGCAGGCCGAGCGGGTCGATGCCGACAGCGCCACCAGCCTGGTCGCGGTCGAGCCGCAGCGCGAGGCGGCCGAGCGCGCGCTGGCGCTGCGCCATTTCCGCCGCCTGGGCGCGCTGGATGCCCATCTGCACGCCGACTGGCGCCAGGACCGCCGCGCCGGCCTCGGCGCCGCGCTGGCCTGGGTCGCCAGCGACGCGGTGGCGCTGCATGCCTCGACACGCTGGCAACCGCACCAGGCGCGCCACCAGACGCTGGCCGGTCTGAGCTGGACCGGCGGCCCGGACCTGACGCTGCTGGCCGAGGCCTGGCATGACGGCACGGCCGCGAGCCGCGCCGCGCAGCGCAACCTCTACCTGCGCGCCAGCCTGAAGCGCGGCGCCTGGGAGCCCTCGCTCGATCTGCTCTGGCAGCCGCGCGACGGCGGACGCAGCCTCGGCGCCGGCCTGCGCTGGAGCGGCGACCGCTGGCGCGTCGATGCCGCGTGGCGCCGGCTCGGCGGCCCCCAGGCTGCGGCGATGCGACAGGGCGCACTGCGCCACAGCGGCGCGATCGCGGCGACACTGGCGTTCTGATGCCTCACACCGAAGCTCTCCCCTCGCCGCAGCCGCTGCACCACGGCATGGCGCGCCGCGCGCTGTGGACGGTCGGCGCCTGCATGCTGATCGCCGTCATCCTGCGCACCCTGCTCGGCGACCCGCTGGGCGTCTCGCTGGTGTATTCG
Source organism: Pseudomonadota bacterium (assembly GCA_030918015.1). GTDB lineage: Bacteria > Pseudomonadota > Gammaproteobacteria > Burkholderiales > Burkholderiaceae_C > Sphaerotilus. The sequence goes on along the minus strand of JAUPTP010000482.1, from coordinate 1,836 downwards.
CTCTCGATCGGGCTGAGCTGCTGGGCGTTGATCGACGTCGGCCGGCTGCTGGCGGTGCGCTGGCGCCTGGCACGCGATCCCGGCGACGTGCCGGCGGCGCACGGCTGGCCGGGCTGGGGCTGGATGGGCGCGCTGATCCTGGCGGGCACCGCGCTGGGGTTCCGCGGCGGCTCGCGCCTCGGGGCCTGGCTGAGCGGCCAGCCGATGGTGCACCACGGCCCGCTGCAGCACGACGGCATCGCACCGATGATGCTGGTCACGCTGACCGTCGGCCTGGTGCTGACCACCTTCCAGTCGCTGCAGAGCCGCCGGCTGCTGGCCGAGGCCGAGGCCGAGGCGGTGCGCCGCCTGGCCGCCGAGACCCGCCTGAAGCTGCTGGAAAGCCAGCTCGAGCCGCACATGCTCTTCAACACCCTGGCCAATCTGCGGGTGCTGGTCGATCTGGACCCGCCGCGCGCGGGCGTGATGCTCGACCACCTGATCGATTTCCTGCGCGCCACGCTGCAGGGCTCGCGGGTGGCCGAGCATGCGCTGGCCGACGAATTCGCCCGGCTGCGCGACTATCTGGCGCTGATGCAGGTGCGCATGGGCGAGCGGCTGGAAAGCCGCTTCGAGCTGCCGCCCGAACTGGCCGCGCGGCCGGTGCCGGCGCTGCTGCTGCAGCCGCTGGTCGAGAACGCGATCCGCCACGGCCTGGAGCCCGGCGTCGACGGCGGCCGGCTGACGGTGCGCGCCGAGCAGGTCGACGGGCGGCTGCGCCTGACGGTGCACGACACCGGCGTCGGCCTGGGCCACGCGCCCGGGGCGGGCACCGTGCCGCCGGGCACCGGCTTCGGCCTCGACCAGGTGCGCGAGCGGCTGCGCACGCTGCACGGCGATCAGGCGCAGTTCACGCTGCAGACGGTGCCCGACGGCACGCTGGCCTGCGTCGAGCTGCCGCTGCCCGCCGCCCTGTCAACCTCGAACGAAGGAGAGCCGGCACGATGAACCCCGACCTGGACGCCAGCGCGCTGATCGCCGAGGACGAGCCGCTGCTGGCCGCGCACCTGCGCCATGCGCTGCAGCAGACGTGGCCGGCGCTGCGCATCGTCGGCCTGGCGGCCAACGGCGCGCAGGCGCTCGAGCGCACGCTGGCGCTGCGGCCGCAGATCGTCTTCCTCGACATCCGCATGCCGGGACTGGACGGGCTGGAGGTCGCCCGCGCGCTGGCCGAGGACTGGCCGGAGGCCGACGCGGCCGGCTTCCCGCTGCTGGTCTTCGTGACCGCCTACGACCAGCACGCGGTGCAGGCCTTCGAGCTGCAGGCGGCCGACTATCTGCTCAAGCCGGTGCAGCCGGCGCGGCTGGCCCGCTGCCTGGAGCGACTGCAGACGCAGCTGCAGGCCCAGCAGGAGCAGCGACCGGACGCCGCGCCGCCATTCGAGGACCTGGTGGGCCGGCTGCAGCAGCTGATGCAGGCCGCCGAGCCGGCCGCGCGGCGCGCGCCCGAGCGGCTGGAGGTGATCGCCGCGCAGCAGGGCGCGGTCACCGAGATGGTGCCGGTCGACGAGGTCATCTACTTCGAGGCCGCCGACAAGTACCTGCGGGTGGTCACCGCGCAGCGCGAGCACCTGATCCGGCTGTCGCTGCGCGAGCTGCTCGGCCAGCTCGACGAGCAGCGCTTCTGGCAGATCCACCGCGGCACGGTGGTGCAGGCGCGCTGCATCGCCCGCGCGGTGCGCGACGAGCAGGGCCGCACCACGCTGGAGCTGCGCGACCGGCCGGAACGGCTGGCGGTCAGCCGGGTGTTCGCGGGGCGCTTCCGGGGGCTTTGACCCCAAGGCGCCGCCTCAGCCC
>JAUPTP010000481.1 GCA_030918015.1 Pseudomonadota bacterium | reverse complement strand
TGATGCAGGTGGTGGGCTTCGAGGGCCGCATCGTCTTCGACGAGAGCAAGCCCGACGGCACGCCGCGCAAGCTGCTCGATGTCAGCCGGCTGGCCGGCCTGGGCTGGACAGCGAAGACGGCGCTGCGCGACGGCATCCGCCGCGCCTACGAGGCCGCGCCCTTCCACCCGGCCCGCCTCGGCTGAGCGCTTTTCCCCGATTCAAGGATTTCTCATGACCACACCGAAGAAGGTTGCCCTGATCACCGGCGTCACCGGCCAGGACGGCGCGTATCTGGCCGAACTGCTGCTGAAGAAGGGCTACGAGGTGCACGGCATCAAGCGCCGCTCCAGCCTGTTCAACACCGACCGCATCGACCACCTGTATCAGGATCCGCATGTCGAGCACCGCAACTTCGTGCTGCACTACGGCGACCTGACCGATTCGACCAGCCTGGTGCGCATTGTCCAGAAGGTGCAGCCCGACGAGATCTACAACCTGGCGGCGCAGAGCCATGTGGGCGTGTCCTTCGAGGAGCCGGAATACACCGCCAACGCCGACGGCATCGGCACGCTGCGCCTGCTGGAGGCGATCCGCATCCTGGGCCTGACGAAGAAGACGCGCTTCTACCAGGCCTCGACCTCCGAGCTCTACGGCCTGGTGCAGGAGACGCCGCAGAAGGAGACGACGCCGTTCTACCCGCGCAGCCCCTACGCGGTGGCGAAGATGTACGCCTACTGGATCACGGTCAACTACCGCGAGGCCTATGGGCTGTACGCCTGCAACGGCGTGCTGTTCAACCACGAGAGCCCGCTGCGCGGCGAGACCTTCGTGACGCGCAAGATCACCCGCGCCATCGCGCGCATCGCGCTGGGCCTGCAGGACTGCCTGTACCTGGGCAACATGAGCGCGCTGCGCGACTGGGGCCACGCGCGCGACTATGTCGAGATGCAGTGGCTGATGCTGCAGCAGGACCAGCCGGAGGACTTCGTCATCGCCACCGGCGTGCAGTACAGCGTGCGCCAGTTCGTCGAGCGCGCGGCGGCCGAGCTCGGGATCACGGTGCGCTTCGAGGGCGAGGGCGAGCAGGAGGTCGGCGTGGTCGCCGCCGTCACCGGCAAGCGCGCCAAGGTGAAGGTGGGCGACGTGATCGTCCGTGTCGACCCGCGCTACTACCGCCCGACCGAGGTGGAAACCCTGCTGGGCGATCCGACCAAGGCCAAGGAGAAGCTGGGCTGGGTGCCGACCACCTCGTTCGAGGAGCTGGTCAAGGAAATGATCGAGGCCGACTACACCTCGGCGCGCAAGGACAGCCTGGTCAAGCTGGCGGGGTTCCAGGCGTTCGATCATCACGAGTGACACGGCGCCGGCCGAGCAGTTGCTGCGCCGCCAGCGCGATGAAGCGCGTGTTGGTCGACAGATAGCGCGGCCCGAGCCGGCGCGGGTCGGCGGCCAGGCGATGCAGCCACTCGAGGCCGGCGTTCTGCATCCAGGCCGGCGCCCGCTCCAGCACGCCGGCGTGGTAGTCGAAGGCGGCGCCCACGCCGACCATGACCGCCCGGATGCGGTGCCGGTGCTCGGCCATCCAGCGCTCCTGCTTCGGGCAGCCCAGACTGACCCAGACCGTCGGGGCGCCCGAGGCGTTGATCAGCTCGACCACCGCCTGGTCTTCCTCCGGCGTCAGCGGCCGGAACGGCGGCGAGTGCATCCCGGCGATGCGCAGACCGGGCAACCGCTGCGCCAGGCGCTGGCGCAGCCGCTCCAGCGTCTCCGGGGTGTTGCCATAGAGGAAGACCGGCTCCTGCCGCTGCTCGGCCAGCGCGAAGTAGCGCAGCATCAGGTCCGGGCCGTTGATGCGGCGCTGGCCGGCGTGGCCGAGCCGGCGCAGCATCCACGCCACCGGCGCGCCATCGGCCGTGGCCAGATCGGCCTGCGCGATGACCTGATGGAAGCCGGGCTCCTGGCGCGCCGTGACGACCGAGTGCACGTTGCAGATGCAGACATAGCGGCTTTCGCGGTGCGCGGCCCAGTGGCCGATGCGCTCGCAGGCCTGGTCCCAGCTCAGCACGTCGATCGGCGCGCCGATCACCGGCTCGCGCAGGCGCTCCTCGTGGACGACGAGGGCGGGCAGCTCAGAGGCGCCAGACATGCAGGCCGGCTTCCGTGAGCGCGCGGGCGTCGAAGGCGGACTTCACGTCGATCACGCAGCCGCCGCGGATGAGCTTGCGGGTGAAGTCCTCGGTGCCGAGCGCGCGGAACGTGCGGTGGGCCACCGCCGCGACGATCGCGTCGGCGCGGGGCAGATCGGCCCAGTCGAGCAGGCGCACGCCGTATTCGTGCATCGCCTCGTCCGGGTCGGCCAGCGGATCGTGCACGAAGACCTCCACGCCGTAGCTGCGCAGCTCCGCGATGATGTCCACCACCTTGCTGTTGCGCAGGTCCGGGCAGTTCTCCTTGAAGGTCAGCCCCAGGATGTTGACCCGCGCGCCCTTGATGTAGCTGCCGGCGGCGATCATCTGCTTGACGGTCTGCTCGGCGATGACCTTGCCCATGCCGTCGTTGATGCGACGGCCCGCCAGGATCACCTGCGGGTGATAGCCCAGCATCTCGGCCTTGTGCGTCAGGTAGTAGGGATCGACGCCGATGCAGTGCCCGCCCACCAGGCCGGGGCGAAAGGGCAGGAAGTTCCACTTGGTGCCGGCGGCCTCGAGCACCTCGGTGGTGTCGATGCCGATCTTGTCGAAGATGATGGAGAGCTCGTTCATCAGCGCGATGTTGAGGTCGCGCTGGGTGTTCTCGATCACCTTGCAGGCCTCGGCGACCTTGATGCTGGAGCAGCGGTGCACGCCCGGCTCGACGATCAGCTCGTAGAGCGCGGCG
>JAUPTP010000029.1 GCA_030918015.1 Pseudomonadota bacterium | reverse complement strand
ATCCCAGCGGCGCAGCTTGCGCAGCACCGGCGTGAAGTCGGCATCGGCCGAGAAGACGATGAACTCGTCGTAGTGCACCGGATGCTGCAGCAGCTCGACCATGTCGAGCACCATGTGGATGTCGGTGCTGGTCTTGCCCTCGCTGGTCATCGACGGGCAGTCGACGATCTCGAAGCCGGCGTGGTTGAAGGACGGCCGGAAGCGCTGGTAGACCTGCGGATTGAGGTAGACGCGCCGCACCAGCAGCCGGCGCCGGGTGCGCGCCTGGGCCTCGTCGAGCCCCTCGGGCAGGCCGAGCTCGTCGGTGAGCCAGCCGATCCACTCGGCCGGCTGGCGACCAAAGCGCTCGGCAACCGCCGGATCGAGCTTGCGCAGGCCCGAATAGACATTGTCGAAATCTACGAACAGGGCCGACTTCATGGTGGGATGGGAGCGGTCGTGGGGCAAGGCGCGCAGTGTACGCAGCCGCCCGGAGCCGGATGTCAGCTCGACGTACAGGAGCGGCGCTACTGTCGCCTTCCTGCACACCGATTTTTCCGGAGGAAGACAGCCATGGCACGTGAAGTCTTTGTCGTCAGCGCAGCTCGCACCGCGATCGGTACCTTTGGCGGCACGCTGAAGGACGTCCCCCTGGCCGACCTGGCCACCACCGCCGTCAAGGCGGCCCTGGCCCGCTCGGGCGCACCGGCCGACGCCGTCGGCCACCTGGCGATGGGCACGGTCGTCACCACCGAGCCGCGCGACTGCTACCTGAGCCGCGTCGCCGCGGTCAACGCCGGCCTGCCCAAGGAGACCCCGGCCTTCAACGTCAACCGCCTGTGCGGCTCGGGCCTGCAGGCCATCATCTCGGCCTCGCAGGCCATCCTGCTGGGCGACTGCGAGGTGGCGGTCGGCGCCGGCGCCGAGAACATGAGCCGCGGCGCCTACCTGATGCCCGGCGCGCGCTGGGGCACCCGCATGGGCGACGCGCAGCTGATCGACCTGATGGTGGGCGCGCTGCACGATCCCTTCCACAAGATCCACATGGGCATCACCGCCGAGAATGTCGGCGAGCAGTACGGCATCACGCGCGAGCAGATGGACGAGGCCGCGGCCGAGAGCCACCGCCGCGCCGCCGCCGCCACCGCCGCCGGCCACTTCACCGAGCAGATCGTTCCGGTGGAGATCGCCAGCCGCAAGGGCACGATCAGCTTCGTGACCGACGAGCACATCAAGGCCGACACCACCGCCGAGAGCCTGGCCAAGATGCGCCCGGCCTTCAAGAAGGACGGCGCGGTCACCGCCGGCAACGCCTCAGGGATCAACGACGCCGCCGCCGCGGTCATGCTGGCCAGCGGCGAGGCGGTCAAGGGTCACGGCCTGCGTCCGCTGGCCCGCCTGGTGTCCTACGCCCACACCGGCGTGGAGCCCACGCTCATGGGCATCGGCCCGGTCTCGGCCTCGCGCAAGGCGCTCGAGCGCGCCGGCCTGACGGTCGCCGACATGGACGTGATCGAGGCCAACGAGGCCTTCGCCGCCCAGGCCTGCGCGGTCAACAAGGAACTGGGCCTGGATCCGGCCAAGGTCAACCCGAACGGCTCGGGCATCTCGCTGGGCCACCCGATCGGTGCCACCGGCGCGATCATCACCACCAAGGCGGTCTACGAGCTGCAGCGCACCGGCGGCCGCTACGCGCTGGTGACGATGTGCATCGGCGGCGGCCAGGGCATCGCGGCGATCTTCGAGCGCTGCTGATCCGCCAGCGCTCTTTCTTTTTCATGCGTGCCTCGATTCAGAGGTCGTTCACAGGCCGGTCGGCGACGACCGGCCTTTTTTGCGCCCGCCTCAGATGTAGCGGCTGCCGGCGACCTTCTGGGCACGCACCGCGGCGGCGCGCAGATCGGCGGCATAGGACGGCTGAGTCGCCTCGTAGCGGCCGGCCCACTCGATCAGCTCTTCGGGCGTGCGCGGCTCGCGGACCGTCAGGCCGTCGACCATGCGCGCCTGCATCGCACGCCATTGATCGGCCAGCCAGCCGACCAGACGAACCAGCGGCGCCTCGGCGGCAGCGAAGGCTTGCGACTGAACGGGAACAAGGATCTGGGCCATCACGAACTCCTTAGGGAAAACCCTTGGTTGATGGCTGGAGTTTAGGGTAAACCCCAGGGTCGTGATCAAGCGAAACCCTCAAAGACCACAGTGTTGACTTGGTCTATAGAAATCCTCTTGGTTACATCGCAGGTACATCGCCTGCAGCTTCAGACCTCAATCCCGGTGGATCGCCCGCGCGGCCCGCCCGCTGCGCAGCACCGACCAGGCCAGCCAGAGGCCGCCGATGCCGGCGATCAGAAAGCCCAGCAGCCCGAAGGCCGGCAGCCCGAACAGCATCGGCCCGCCGCGCACCGTCATGACGATCGACGAGCCCACGATCAGCGAGGCCACGACCATCGCCACGGTCAGGCGGCTGATCGCGCGGTCGAGCTGGTCGACGACCCGCTCGAGATGCCGGACCTCGACATGGACCTGCACGCCGGTGCGCTTGGTGCGGCGCAGCACGCGCGCCACCTCGCGCGGCAGGCGCCCGAGCAGCCGCAGCGCGTGCGCGGCCGAGCCCCAGCCGCGCTCGAGCAGCACCTGGGGCGAATAACGGGCGCGCACCGCCGCCTCCAGCAGCGGCTCGGCCTCGGTGGTCATGTGGAAGTCGGGCGCCAGCGAGCGGCCCAGCCCCTCCAGCGTGATGAAGGTCTTGACCAGCAGCGCCAGATCGGCCGGCAGCGCCAGCCGGTACTCGCGCAGGATGGCGGTCACGTCGTTCATCATGCCGCCCAGGCTGAGCTTGGCCAGCGCGGTGCCGCGGTACTGGTCGACGAAGGCGATGACGTCCTGCTGCAGGGCCTCCAGATCGGTGCGCCCCGCATCGTCGGTCCATTCGAGCAGCACCTCGACGATGGCCTCCGGGTCGCGCCGCACCATGCCCAGCATCAGCGACAGCAGCTGGTCGCGGCGCACGTCGCTGAGCCGGCCCATCATGCCGAAGTCGATGAAGGCCAGCCGGTTGCCGGGCAGGTAGAAGACGTTGCCCGGATGGGGATCGGCGTGGAAGAAGCCGTCCTCGATGATCATCTGCAGCACCGCCTGCGCGCCGCGCTGCGCCAGGCGCATGCGATCGAGCCCGGCCGCATCCACCTGCGCCAGCTCATGGCCCGCGATGCCCTCGATGCGCTGCTGCACGTTGATGCGCTCGCCGGTCCAGTCCCAGTAGACCTTGGGCACGACGATGTGCGGTCGGCCGGCGAAGTTGGCGGCCACGCGCTCGGCGTTGTGGCACTCGCTCTGCAGGTCGAGCTCGCGGCGCAGCGAGCGCGAGAGCTGGCGCACCAGGCCCACCGGCTGGTAGGGGCGCAGCTCGGGCCACTCGTCCTCGGCGAGCTGCGCCAGGCGCTCGAGCAGGCGCAGATCGGCCTCGATCACCGGGCGGATGCCGGGCCGGCGCACCTTGACGATCACCTCGGTGCCGTCGCGCAGCTGCGCGCCATGCACCTGCGCGATCGAGGCGGCCGCCAGCGGCTCGGCATCGAAGCGCGCGAAGACCTCCTCCGGCGGCGCGCCCAGGTCCTCGGCGAGCTGCGCGCGGATCACCTCGATCGGCACCTTGGGCGCCTGGCTGTGGAGCTTCTCGAGCTCGCTGATCCAGGCCGGCCCGAACAGGTCGGTGCGCCCGGCCAGGATCTGGCCGAGCTTGACGAAGGTCGGCCCCAGCTCCTCCAGCGCCAGGCGCAGCTGCACCGGCGGATCGAGCCGCGCCAGCTCGGCGGCGTGGTCCATGCGCAGCACATGGCCGGCGCGGGCCAGCCGGTCGGCCCAGCCGAGCCGGCGCACCAGATCGCCCAGGCCGTGGCGGATGAAGACCGCGGCGATCTCCTGCAGCCGGCCGAGATCGCGGGCTGCCGTCAGGGTGGGGAATGCCATGCGCGAGAGATCAGCGGTCGCCCAGGCGCGACCAGAGGTAGGCGAACTCCAGCGCCTGCAGGTGCGCGCGCTGGCCGTTGTCGGCCGCGCCGCCGTGGCCGCCCTCGATGTTCTCGTAGTACAGCACCGGCTGGCCGAGCGCCTCCAGCCGCGCGACCATGCGCCGCGCGTGGCCCGGATGCACCCGGTCGTCGCGGGTCGAGGTGGTGAAGAGCGCGCGCGGATAGCTCGTGCCCTCGCGCAGCGCCTGGTAGGGGCTGTAGCGCTCGATCCAGGCGCGCTGCTCGGGCTGGTCGGGGTCGCCGTACTCGGCCATCCAGGACGCGCCCGCCAGCAGGCGGTGGTAGCGCAGCATGTCGAGCAGCGGCACCTGGCAGACCACCGCGCCGAACAGGTCCGGCCGGCGCGTCATCGCCGCGCCCACCAGCAGGCCGCCGTTGCTGCCGCCCATGATGCCCAGCCGCGCCGGCGAGCTCAGGCCGCTGGCGACCAGGTCCTCGGCCACCGCGATGAAGTCCTCGTGGCTGCGGGGCTTGTGCTCGCCGACCGCCGCCTGGTGCCAGGCCGGGCCGAACTCGCCGCCGCCGCGGATGTTGGCCACCGCCAGCGCGCCGCCGCGCTCGTACCAGGCCAGACCGAAGCCACCCGAGTACCAGGGCTGCATCGACACCTCGAAGCCGCCGTAGCCGTAGAGCAGCGTCGGCGTGCTGCCGTCCATCGGCGCGTCCTTCGGGCGCACGACGAAATACGGCACGCGCGTGCCGTCGGCGCTGGTGGCGAAGCGCTGCTCGGCCACCAGCCCCGCGGCATCGAAGTAGCGCGGGCGCTGCTTGAGCACCTCGGGCGCGCCGCCGCCGGCCTCGAGCAGCATCAGCGAGTCGGGCGTGAGGAAGTCGGCGTAGGTGACCCAGCAGTGCTCGGCCAGCGGATCGTCGGGCAGATGCGGCTCATGCAGCGCGCCCAGGCCGAGCGTGCCCGGGCCCGGCAGCGCCACCGCGCGGCGCGTCCATGCGCCGGTGGCGGCATCGAAGCGCAGCGCCTCCACCCGGTTGGCGACCTGGTCGAGCAGGTTCAGCAGCACATGGCCGCGCGTCCAGGTGCTGCCGCCGAGCGAGCAGGTCGGCGTCGGCACGAACAGCGCCGTCCAGCGCAGCGCCTCGCAGCCCTGCGCCATCAGCGCGTCAGCGTCGGCCACCAGCAGCGAGCCGGCCGGATGGCGCGTGCCGTCGGCCAGCACGAAGTCGCTGCGCAGCTCCATCACCGCCCAGCGCTCGTGAAATCCCAGGCTGGCGTCGGCCGGCTTGGAGATCTCGCGGCGTTGGCCGTCCGGCCCGACCAGCCACATCGCGGTGGTGTAGAAGTCGATCGAGCGGCCGTGGATCACGCGCTCGAAGCCGGGCGTGTCGTCGATGCTGACCCAGGCCGAGACGTCGGCCGCCTCGCCCTCGTGGATCGTCGGCGCGTCCGCCAGCGGCGTGCCGCGACGCCAGGCCTTGATGACCCGCGGATAGCCCGAGTCGGTCATCGAGCCCGGCCCGAAGTCGGTGCCGACCGCCAGCGTGTCGGCGTCGATCCAGCTGGCGCTGCTCTTGGCCTCGGGCAGCGTGAAGCCGCCCTCCTCGGCCGGGATGAAGCGGCGCTCGACCAGATCGAACTCGCGCACCACGGTGGCGTCGGCGCCGCCGCGCGACAGGTCGATCAGGCAGCGGCGCCAGACCGGGCGGCCCTGGGCGTCACGCGCCGGCGTGCAGACGTCCGCGCCGTGCCAGACCCAGTTCTCGCCTTCGGCCGCGGCCAGCGCGTCCAGGTCGAGCACCGTCTCCCACGCCGGCTCGGGCTGGCGGTAGCTCGCCAGCGTCGTGCGCCGCCACAGGCCGCGCGGATGCTCGGCGTCCTGCCAGAAGTTGTAGAAATCGTGGCCGATGCGGCTGACATAGGGGATGCGCTCGCGCGCGTCCATCAGCGCCTTCAGACGCGGGCGGAACTCGGCGTAGTCGGCACGCGCGCCCAGCTCGCCCTCGGTGCGGGCGTTGTGCTCGCGCACCCAGGCCAGCGCGGCCTCGCCATGCACCTCTTCCAGCCAGAGGTCCGGGGCGCTCATGCCGCACCTTCCGCATACGGATCGGCAAAGCCCAGCGCCGCCATCACCTCGCGCTCGCGCTGCTCCATCGCCTCGGCCTCTTCCTCGCTGTCCTCGTGGTCGTAGCCCTGGGCGTGCAGCGTGCCGTGCACCAGCAGATGGGCGTAGTGGGCCAGCAGCGCCTTGCCGTTGGCGGCGGCCTCGGCCTCGACCACCGGCGCGCACAGCACCAGATCGGCCACCACCACCGGCTCGTCGGCGTAGTCGAAGGTCAGCACATTGGTCGCGTAGTCCTTCTGGCGGTACTCGCGGTTGAGCGTCTGGCCCTCCTCGGCGTCGACGATGCGCACGGTGATCTCGCCGGGCAGCTCCAGCGCGGCGCGCACGAAGCGCGCGACCTTGTGGCGCGGCAGCAGCGCGCGGTGGCGCGGATCGGCGAATTGCAGCGACAGGCTCAGTTCGGGACGGGCAGCGGGCATGGAACGGGGCTTTCTCGGGATCGGTGAAGGAAGGGCGCGGCGGGCGGTCCGGGCTCAGGCCTCGGGCGGCTCGCCCACCGGGCGCGGCCGCGCCCCATCGTAGGCCTCGACGATGCGCGCCACCAGCGGATGGCGCACCACGTCGGCGGCGGTGAAGCGGGTCATCGCGATGCCGCGCACCTGGCGCAGCACCTGCGCGGCGTCGACCAGGCCGCTCTTCTGGCCCCGGGGCAGATCGACCTGCGTGGTGTCGCCGGTGACCACCGCGCGGCTGCCGAAGCCGATGCGGGTCAGGAACATCTTCATCTGCTCGGGCGTGGTGTTCTGCGCCTCGTCGAGGATGACGAAGGCGTGGTTGAGCGTGCGCCCGCGCATGAAGGCCAGCGGCGCGATCTCGATCTGGCCCTTCTCGAAGGCCTTGGCCACCCGCTCCATGCCCATCAGGTCGTAGAGCGCGTCGTAGAGCGGGCGCAGGTAGGGGTCGACCTTCTGCGCCAGGTCGCCGGGCAGGAAGCCCAGGCGCTCGCCGGCCTCCACCGCCGGGCGGGTCAGGATGATGCGCTGCACGCCGCCGCGCTCGAGCGCATCGACCGCGCAGGCCACCGCCAGGAAGGTCTTGCCGGTGCCCGCCGGCCCCAGGCCGAAGGTGATGTCGTGCCCGAGGATGTTGCGCAGGTAGGCGACCTGGTTGCGGGTGCGCCCGGCCAGCTCGGCGCGGCGGGTCTTCAGCACGATCTCGGGCGCCTCGCCGGCGGGCTCGATCACCGTCTCGCCGGCCTGCACCACCCGCAGGGCGGGGCCGTCGTCCTGCAGCGCCTGCACCAGCAGCAGCTGCAGCTCGGCCGGCTCGATCGGCGCGGCGGCGCGCTCGTGGAGCTGCTGCAGCACCGCCACCGCACGCTCGGCGGCGCGCCGCGCGCCCTCGACCCGGAAGGTCTCGTTGCGCCGGCGGATGCTGACGTCGAAGGCGGCCTCGATCGTGCGCAGGTGCTCGTCCAGCGCGCCGCAGACATGGGCGAGGCGCTGGTTGTCATGGGGAATGAAGGCGTGGCGCAGGATCACGGTTCGAGTGTGAACTTTGAGGCACGGGGCCGGAGCCGCGATTGTCGCCGCGCGCCGGCATCCGGGGCGGTCCGGCAGAATCGGGCGCCCGCCCGCCACCTCTTCCGGATCTCGCATCCCCGTGACACCGCCCTCGCCCCCGGCCTCCGACGTCCCGACGATCCATGCCACGCAGGAGCCCGGCCCCTCGACCGGATCCCGCCCCGCCGGCCCGGCCTCGGGCTCTCTGCCTGAGCCTGACTGGACTGATGAGGCGCCGCCCGGGGGCTGGCAGGTCCTGCGCCGGCGGGTCGACCGGCTCAGCGGCGGCTCGCTGCTGGCCGCGCTGCATCCGGCGCGCTGGGGGCTGCTGGTGCTGGCCCTGATCGTCAGCGGCCTGTGGCTGGTCGAGCTGGCCAACCGGGGCGCCGCGCACGACACCCTTCCGATGCTGAGCCAGGCGTCGGTGCGGATGCTGCCCGATGCGGAGCGGCCACAGGGCGATGCCCCGCACCTCGTCACGCTGCCGCACGACTGGACCCAGCCTCCGCGCGCCGCCACGCCGCTGCAGTACACGCTGCAGCTCGACCTGCCCCGGCCGCCCGCTGCCGGCCAAGACCCCCTGCTGGGGCTCTACATCGAGCGGGTGTGCGCCGCCTACGAGATCCGTGTCAACGGCTGGCGCCTGGCCGCCCGGGGCGACCTGAAGGCGCCCCGACCGCACGACTGCCTCGATCCGGTGCTGATCGCGCTGCCGCCGTCGATGCTGCGCGCCGGCAGCAACCCGATCGACATCGTGGTGGCGGCGCAGGTGCGCGCGCAGGTGGCTGTCAGTGCGCATGCCGGCCACCTCTCGCCGATCCGCGTGGCGCCGATGCGCGACCTCGAAGGCCTGCAGCGCCGCCTGCACACCCTCAACACCAGCGCGACGCAGGCGCTGGCGGTGCTGGTGGGCGTCGCCGGCATGGCCGCGCTGGTGCTGGCGGCGCTCAACCGGCTGCCCTACCTGGGTTACTTCGGTGCGGCCTGTCTGGGCTGGGCGCTGCTGTGCGCACTGCTGACCGGCGCGCGGCTGCCGCTGTCGGTGGTGGCGCACGAATGGCTCGCCGGCGCCCTGATGCCGCCGGTCGCGGTGGCGGCGATCCTCTCGCTGATGCGCTGCAGCGGCCTGCAGATCCGCTGGATCGAGCTGTCGGTGGCGCTGCAGAGCGTCGTCGTCCCCTTGAGCCTGCTGATCGCCGCGCCGGACCGCATCAGCACCATCACCCAGCCCTGGGTGGTGATCCTGTCGCTGGAGGTGCTCGCCACGCTGGCGGTCTTCATGCACCACGCCTGGCGGCGCTCGCCGGCCGACTTCCGCATCGTGGGCGTGGCGCTGGGCGTGGCGCTGCTGGCGGCGGCGGCCGAGCACCTGCTCGTGCCCGAGGACACGCTGCTGACCGGCGTGCGCGCGGTCAGCCTCGGCGTGGGCGTGATGTTCGCCGGCATGGTGCTGCGCATGCACCAGCAGCTGCAGGCCAGCGTGCGCCGCGCCGAGGAGGGCCGCCTGGCCGCCGAGCGCCGGGTCGAGGAGATCACCGTCGACATGGAGCGCAACTACAGCCACATGGCCGAGATGCGCGTCGAGCAGGTGACGGCCAAGGAGCGCAAGCGCATCGCCGCCGACCTGCACGACGACCTCGGCGCCAAGCTGCTGACCATCGTCCACACCAGCGAGAGCGAGCGCATCGCCACGCTGGCGCGCGAGGCGCTCGAGGAGATGCGGCTGTCGGTGCGCGGCCTGACCGGCCGCGCGGTGCAGCTCGGCGACGCCATCGGCGACTGGCGCAGCGAGGTCATGATGCGCCTGAGCCAGGGCGGGGTGGAGCTCAACTGGAACACGCCCGACGAGCTGCTGATGAGCGAGCGCGCGATGAGCGCACGCGCCTACGTGCAGACCACCCGCATCCTGCGCGAGGCGGTCAGCAACGTGCTCAAGCACAGCGGCGCGACCCACTGCGAGATCTCGATGCGCATGGACATCAACGACTTCGAGCTGACCATCTCCGACAACGGCCGCGGCATCCCGATGGAGCTCGACGGCAAGCTCGACCGCGGCCACGGCATGTCGACGATGAAGGGCCGCGCCAAGCAGCTCCAGGGCCAGTGCCTGGTGGAATCGGGCCCCGGCTACGGCACGACGATCCGGCTGACGCTCCCGCTGTGAGCCAGCCCGGCGACCCGCGAAGGCCCGCGCAGACAGGGATCTTTCACGCTCGCCCGTTCATTTTCATGCTCAGGTCGATCGGCGGCATCCGGCCGGGCCACACTCCCATCCGGCCGAATGCCCCCGAGGAAAGACGATGAAAACAATCCTGCTGCTCGAAGACCTTCCCGAAATCCGCGCCTGGCTGCGCGCCCTGGTGATGCAGGTGTTTCCCGGCTCGACCGTGATCGAGTCGGCCCGCGTGCACGATGCGCTGCAGCAGGTCGGCGCCCAGCGCTTCGACCTGGCGCTGGTCGACCTGGGCCTGCCCGACGGCTCGGGCGTGAAGGTGGTGCAGGCGCTGCGCGAGGCCCAGCCCGACGCGCAGTCGGTGGTGGTCACCATCCACGACGACGACGATCACCTCTTCCCGGCGCTGCAGGCCGGCGCCTACGGCTACCTGCTCAAGGAGCAGCCGCGCGAGCAGCTGATGGAGCACCTGCAGCGCATCAGCCAGGGCGAGCCGCCGCTGTCGCCGTCGATCGCGCGCCGGATGATCTCCTACTTCTCGGCGCAGGCCACCCGTCCGGCGCTGCAGCCGCAGCAGACCCAGGACCCGCTGATGCCCAACGTGCAGCTCACCGAGCGCGAGCGCGAGGTGCTGCTGCGGGTGGCCAAGGGCTTCACGCTGCCGGAGATCGGCGTGCAGCTCGGCCTGTCCCGCCACACCATCGCCGACTACGTCAAGCAGATCTACCGCAAGCTCAACGTGAGCTCGCGCGCCGAGGCGGCGCTGGAGGCGCAGCGCCTGGGCCTGTTCCGGCGCTGAGGCGCTCGCATAATCGCGTCCCATGATCGGACGACTCACCGGAACCCTGGCGGAGAAATCCCCGCCGCTCGTGCTCATGGATGTCGGCGGCGTCGGCTACGAGGTCGACGTGCCGATGAGCACCTTCTGCAGCCTGCCCCACCTGGGCGAGCGCGTCACGCTGCACACCCACATGGTGGTGCGCGAGGACGCGCAGCTGCTCTACGGCTTCCTGACGCTGGAGGAGCGCGAGACCTTCCGCCAGCTCATCCGCATCAGCGGCGTGGGCCCGCGCATCGCGCTGGCGGTGCTCTCGGGCATGAGCGCGCAGGAGCTGGCGCAGGCGGTGAGCCAGCAGCAGCCCGGCCGCCTGGTCAAGGTGCCCGGCATCGGCAAGAAGACCGCCGAGCGGCTGCTGCTCGAGCTCAAGGGCAAGCTCGCGCCCGACCTGGGCGTGCCCGCCGGCGCGGTCGTCACCAGCGACGCGCAGGCCGACATCGTCCAGGCGCTGGTCGCGCTGGGCTACAGCGACAAGGACGCGGCCGCCGCGATCAAGGCGCTGCCCGCCGACATCGGCGTCAGCGACGGCATCCGCGCGGCGCTGAAATCACTGGTGAAATAGACAGTTCTTCGCACGGTTTCCGGCCGGTCGTCGGCCGGCTTTGACGGACAATTCCGCGCATGGCCATCCAGACCGACGACTTCGCCGCGCCCCCGAAACGCATCGTCAGCGCCGCTGCCGGCACGCCCCAGGAGGAAGCCCTGGAGCGCGCGCTGCGCCCGAAGCTGCTGGACGAATACATCGGCCAGGCCCGTGCGCGCGAGCAGCTCGAGATCTTCATCGGCGCGGCCAGGCGCCGCCGCGAGGCGCTCGACCATGTGCTGCTGTTCGGCCCGCCGGGGCTGGGCAAGACGACGCTGAGCCACATCGTCGCCGCCGAGCTGGGCGTGAACCTGCGCCAGACCAGCGGCCCCGTCCTCGAGAAGCCCAAGGACCTGGCCGCGATCCTGACCAGCC
>JAUPTP010000480.1 GCA_030918015.1 Pseudomonadota bacterium | reverse complement strand
CCCCCGCCTCGCCGGCCGGTCGGGGCCGGACCCGCGCACGCACCGCCGCGGCCACCGCCTGCTCGTCACGCCAGTGCCGGCGCAGGTAGAGCCGCCCGTCGGGCTCGAGCACCAGCGGCGCGCCGGTGGACGCGGCCGGCGCGTCGTCCACCGCGCCGCTGCCGCGCAGGGCCTCCAGCCAGGCGTCCAGGGTCTGCGGCAGGCGCTGCAGCAGCGCCGACAGCGCCTGCTGCGCCACGGCCGGACCGTCGAGCCAGCCCTCGTCATCGGCCCGCGCGGCCTCGCCGGGGCGGCGCTGGCGCAGCAGCTCGTCGAGCGCGATGCAGGTGTGGCCGCGGCCCTCGCGCTGCGCCAGCAGCGCGGCGGCCAGCAGCAGCTCCGGCCCGGCCTGGGGACACTCGTCGGCCAGCCAGCGCGCCAGCGCCACATCGAGCCGGCGCAGCCAGCGCGACCGGCCCCAGTCCTCGAGCAGCGCCAGCAGCTCGGTGCGGTCCGGCCGGCCGGGCGCTTCGTCGGGCACGGCCTGCGTCCAGTCGCCCAGCGGATCGGGCTCGAACGGGTCGAACGGCTCGAACAGGTCGGGCTGCAGGCTCGGGTCAGATCGGGTCATGAAGGCTCTTCTCCGGGAACGGTCCCACGGCGTGGTCGAGCGCCTCGAGCATCGCGGTGGGCGGACGCAGCAGCACGCAGCCGCGCTCCGGGCCGCGGATGCCGCGCAGGAACAGGCAGATCGCACCGCCCAGATGGACACCGGGGTCGTACTGCGCGCCCAGGCGGCTGCGCAGCAGGCGGTGCAGCGCCAGCAGGTAGAGCACGGACTGCAGCTCGTAGCGGTGGCCGAGCACGGCGCGCTCGAGCGTGGCGCGGTCGTAGTCGGCATCGCGCTCGCCCAGTCGGTTGGACTTGTAGTCGATCACCCACCACCGGCCCTCGTGCTCGAAGACCAGGTCGATGAAGCCCATCAGCATGCCGTCGAGCTGGCGCGGCACCAGCGCCGGGCGCGCCTGCCCCGGCAGCAGGGCCTGGCCGCTGAGCCGGTCGACCTCGGCGCTGTCGAGCTGCTGGCTCGGCATCCAGAACTCCATCTCCGGCTGCAGCGTGACGATCTGCGCCAGCGGCGCCCCGCCCAGCGGCGGCAGCGGCGTGGTCAGCACCGCCGCCATCCAGTCGAGCACCTCGTCGGCGCGCTCGTCCTCGTGCCCGGCGCGCACGCAGCGGCGCCGCGCCATCTGGCGCACGCCCTCCTGGCCGTGCCGCGCGAAGCCCTCCTGGGCCAGCAGCTGCAGCAGTTCATGCAGGAAATTGCCCGCCAGCGCGCCGCGCGCAAAGCGGTGCCAGGCCGGCTCGCCACCGGAGGCGCCCGCATCGGGCGGCGCGCCGGCGAACGACTGTACCGCCCACTCCTCGCGCACCTGCTCCTGGCGGCGCGGATCGGCCAGCAGCGCCGCCAGACCGGAGCGGTCCCAGCCGGGACTGGCCGCAGGCGCCGCCTTCATGTCGCGCACCAGGGCGGTGAAGCTGCTGACCGCCCACTGGCGATCGAAGCGCGCCGCGTAGACCGGCAGCTCGGCCAGCGGCCGGGTCGGCGCGCGCCGCTGCAGGCGCGGGCCGGGGGCGTCGGCGGCCATCATGTCCACCTGGATCGAGCCGGGCTCGAGCGCCTGGCCGACCGCCGGAGCCGGCTCCTCGGCCCAGCGCGACAGGGCCAGGAGCACCTCGTCGGGCGTGAGCGGGCGGCCCTCGCCGAGCAGATGGCCCAGCGCGCTCTGGTGCAGCAGATGGTCCTGCGAGCGCGGCTTGCGCGCCAGGCCGACGCCCAGCCACAGCAGGTGGCGCGGCCGGGTGAGCGCGACATACAGCAGCCGCAGGTCCTCGCGCAGCCGCTCGCGGTCGGCCTCGGCCAGGGCCTCGTCGTCGATGTCGAAGTCGAGCCGGCGCCCGCCCGCCTCGTCGATGCGCTCGACGAAGCGGCAGTCGCCCTTCTTCACCGGCCGCGCCGAGGCGGCAAAGGGCATGACCACGACCGGGTACTCCAGGCCCTTGGACTTGTGCACGGTGACGACCTGCACCAGCTCGGCGTCGCTCTCCAGCCGCACCACGCGCTCGTCGCTGCCACCGCCGCCCTCGGCGATCTGCTCGGCCAGCCAGCGGATCTGCGCCTGCTCGCCCTCCAGGCGACTGCTGGCCGACTGCAGCAGCTCGCCCAGGTGCAGCAGGTTGGTCAGGCGCCGCTCGCCGTCGGCCACCTCCTGGCCGGCCAGCCAGCGCGCGGGCAGGTCCAGCAGGTGCAGCGTCTGGCGCACCAGCGTCAGCACGCCCTGCAGCTGCCAGATGCGGCGCAGCTGGCGCAGCATCGCCAGCCGGGCATCCCAGGCCTCGTCGTCATGGACCAGCCGGGCCAGCTCGTCGAGCGACAGGCCCGCCGTCGCGGTGGCGAAGGCCGCGCGCGCCAGCCGGGTGTCCAGCGGCGAGGCCACCGCCTGCAGCCAGCGCAGCAGGTCGCGCGCCTCGGCGGTGTCGAAGACCGAATCCTGGTCGGACAGGTAGACCGAGGCCACGCCGGCGCGGCGCAGCGCGCGGCGCACCGCCTCGGCCTCGCGGCGGTTGCGCACCAGCACCGCGATGTCGCCCGGCGCCAGGCGGCGCCGCTCGCCGGCCGGGCTGACGAAGCCGAGCTGCGCATCGTCGAGCCAGCCGACGATGCGCGCGGCCGCCCGCCGCGCCAGCGTCTCGCGCAGCTCCTCGGCCGGCAGGGGCGTGGGCAGCAGCTCGACCTGCAGCGCCGCCAGCGGGCCATGCGCACCGGCGAGCCACTCGCCGCGACCGCGCGCGCCCACCGGCTCGAAGGGCAGCGCGTCCGCCCCGGGCGCCGCGGCCCGG
>JAUPTP010000479.1 GCA_030918015.1 Pseudomonadota bacterium | reverse complement strand
GGCACGCTGGAGGTCGGGGCCGCCGGGACCGATCCGGGACCGGCCGGGGCGAACAGCGCCATTTCGAGCGCATCGAGCTCGTCGGCCGCCTGCGCATCCCTGGCCTGGCCGGCCGCGGTGCTCAGGATCTTGCGGAAGTCGTCGTGGATCGCGGGCATGTCGTCCACGAGCAGGATGCGCCGGTTGGGCATGGGGCGGGTCCGTTCAGATGACCGGATCATGCAGGTCGCTGACCGGCAGCACCAGCGTGAAGGTGGCCCCGGTGCCCGGCCCGTCACTGTGCGCGCGCAGGTCGCCGCCCATCTCGCGGGCCGCGACGATGCAGCTGTGCAAGCCGAAGCCG
Organism: Pseudomonadota bacterium; assembly: GCA_030918015.1. GTDB lineage: Bacteria > Pseudomonadota > Gammaproteobacteria > Burkholderiales > Burkholderiaceae_C > Sphaerotilus. The sequence continues at coordinate 2,541 of JAUPTP010000479.1, read as the reverse complement.
TGGCCCTGGGTGCGGGTCGTGAAGCCGTGCGCGAAGATGCGCTCGAGGTGCTCGGGGCGGATGCCGTCGCCCTCGTCCTGCACGCTCAGCTCCAGCGCCTGGCGCTCGACCTCCAGCCGGGCCTGCAGCCGCATGTGGTGGCCGAAGGCGCCCTCGGCATCCATGGCCTGCTTGGCGTTGCCGATCAGGTTGATGAGGATCTGCAGCACGCGGTGGCGGTCCACCGACAGCGGCGGCAGCGGCGGCAGATCGAGCTCGACCACCACCTGATGGCGCGAGAGGGCGCCGGCGTTCATGCGCAGCGCATCCTGCACCAGCGCGGTGATGTCGGTCGGCCCGACCATGCTGGTGCTGCCGGCATAGCTCTGCTGCGTGGCGACGATGTCCTTCAGATGGTCGATGCTCTTGCCCAGCTGCTCCATCTCGCCCAGCACGGCCGCCTGCTCGCTCTCGAGCGCCTGGGCCAGCTTGCCCAGATAGCTCGGCAGCAGCCGGCCCTTGGGGTCCTCGGTCATGAAGCGGCCCAGGTCCTCATGCTGGCCGAACAGATCGACGGTGCGCGCCAGGCCCGGCAGCTTGGACTGGCGCAGCTGCTGGCAGATCATCGCGGCCGAGACATTGACGCTGTTGAGCACGTTGCCCACGTTGTGCAGCACGTTGGTGGCGATCTCGGCCATGCCGGCGGCGCGGGCGCTGGCCACCAGCTCGGCCTGGGCCTGGCGCAGCTCGGCGGTGCGCTGCTCGACGCGCTGCTCCAGGTCGGCATGCAGCGCGCTGAGCCGGCTGTTGGCCTCCTGCAGCTCGGCGGTGCGCAGCGTCACGCGCTGCTCCAGCTCGGCATTGAGCCGGCGCACCTCCTGCTCGGCGCGCTCGCGCTCGGCCACCTGGTCGCGCAGGTCGCGGTGCACCGCTTCCCACTGTGCCGGCCCGGGCAGCGCCAAGGCCTTGGGCACCAGCGGCACCAGCGCCACGGCCGTGGCCACCGAGGCGGCTGCCGTCACCGCCTTGACCAGCCCGGCGGCCAGGTAGTCGGGATGCCACAGCGTCCACAGCGCCATCGCGTGGGTGGCACCGCAGGCCAGGATGAACACGCCGAAGAGCACGAACATCCAGCTGAACTGCAGGTCGTGGCGCCGGCGCACCAGCACCATCAGGGTCACGGGAATCGTCGCGTAGGACAGCACGGTGAGCGTGTCCGAGACGATGTGCAGCCCCATCAGGCGCGGCTCCCAGGACAGGCAGAAGCCGTGGGGCATCATCGCGGCCAGAGAGCCATTCCAGAACGACATGGTGAGCTCCTTCGTGCCTGTCCAGCAGGCGCACGGTCCGGTGTCGTGGCGGGGCGGGTCCTTGGTGACCGAGGTGACCATTCTGGACTGGCCATCACCCGTGTCGACCCTGATTGTCGCAGGGGCATTGCGGGCATGGGGGCCATCATCTGCCCGACTTCACCGTCACGCCCTCCTGCCGTGGCAGGAAGGCAGCGTTTCCGCCCATATCGGTGCCGCGCCGGCGAGCTTGAGCCGGCGTCCGGTCGGGTCAGGTCGGGGTGTGCAGGCTGTCACCGGCGCCGGCGAGCTTGCGGTACAGCGTCGCGCGCCCGATGCCCAGCAGGGCGGCGGCTGCGGTGACATTGCCGCCGGTCTGCCGCAGCGCCTGCTCGATCGCGTCCTGCTGGGCCAGCTGCCAGCTGCGGGCCCCCGAGCCTGCACGGTGGGCTGTGTCCGTGGCGGTCGGGCCTTCAGGTCACCGGCGCCGGATTGAACAGCACCAGCGCGTTGTGCAGCTTCCAGTGCTCGGCCCAGGTCTTCCTGCCGCTGGCGACCTCCAGCATCAGGCGGAACATCGCCCAGCCGGCCTCCTCGAGGGTCTGCTCGCCGTCGGCGATGCGGCCGGCGTTGACGTCCATCAGGTCGTGCCAGCGCCGCGCCAGGTCCGAGCGGGTCGCGACCTTGATGACCGGGCACTGCGCCAGGCCGTAGGGCGTGCCGCGGCCGGTGGTGAAGACATGCAGGTTCATGCCGGCGGCCAGCTGCAGCGTGCCGCAGATGAAGTCGCTGGCCGGGGTGGCGGCGAAGACCAGGCCGCGCTGGTCGGCGCGCAGCTTCTCGCCCGGCGAGAGCACATGCGAGATGGCCGACGAGCCGCTCTTGATGATCGAGCCCATCGCCTTCTCGGTGATGTTGGACAGGCCGCCGGCCTTGTTGCCCGGCGTGGTGTTGGCCGAGCGGTCGACCCGACCGCGGTCCAGATAGCGGTCGTACCAGCCGAGCTCGCGCTGAATGGCCTCGGCCACCTCGGGCGTGGCCGCGCGTGCGGTGAGCTGGTCGACCGCGTCGCGCACCTCGGTGTTCTCGCTGAACATCACGGTGGCGCCGGCGCGCACCAGCAGGTCGGCCATCACGCCGACCGCCGGGTTGGCGGTGACGCCGCTGAAGGCATCGCTGCCGCCGCACTGCACGCCGACCACCAGGGCGCTGGCGGGCACCGTCTCGCGCCGGCGCGCATCCAGCCGCGCCAGGTGCACCCGCGCCGAGGCGA
>JAUPTP010000028.1 GCA_030918015.1 Pseudomonadota bacterium | reverse complement strand
GACGATCTGGCGCTGCGCCAGGTCGTGCCAGCCGTGGCGGGCGAACAGGCCGAGCATCGCGCGCTGGCGCTCCTGCACCGTCTGCCAGACCTCGGGCCGCAGCAGGCTGTAGCGGTCGGCCTGTCCGTCCGCGGCCGCCCGGGCCCGGCGGGCGTAGCGCTGTGCGATGCGGGTGGTCTCGTCGTCGGGTCGGGAGGGGCGGGCCATGAGCGCAGATCCTGCCACGGTGGCGATCTTCCCGCGAGATCATCCGTGCCCGAGCAACAGCGCCAGCACCTGTCGAGGCATCAGCGTGGCCTGGCCCAGCAGGGCCGGGCCGATCTGCTCACGCAGTCGCTGCCGAGCCAGGGCCGCCAGTTCGGTGGCCATGTCGGCATCGATGATGCGGCTGCGGGCGAACTGGTTCAGGGGGGCGGCGGCTTCGCAGTGCCCGAGCGCCTGTTCGAGTCGACGGCTCTGCGCGCCGAGGCGTCCGCGGTGGCTGCCCACCGTCTCCAGCGCCTGGTCCAGCGCACTCAGGCTCGATCGTGCGGCGGCTTGCGTGGCGATGCCGCTGCCTGACAGCCCCAGCGCGGCACGGTCCGCCGGCAGGAGGGCCAGCGTCATGCCTTGGCTCGCCTGGCCGAAATCGGCGCTCAGCACCACCCGCGGCCCGGCGTCATCGAGCGAACCCGCCGTCGTGGGGTCGGCATCGGTCCAGCGCGCGCGCGCTCCGAAGGAGCCTGAGCCCACCACCATGACCAGCAGCGACTGCGTCACCTCGCCGATCATCAGCAGCTCGTGGCGCGCGCTGCCGCTGACCCGGCCATCGTTCGGCGCGTCGTCCTGATGATCGCCGTCGCCGCTGTAGCCCAGCGTCATGCCGCCCAGGCTGGTCTCCAGCAGCGCCGCCTCCCCGGCCAGCGCCAGCGCCGGATCGACGAAGGCCGCGCTGCCGTCGAGGAGGCCGCTGTCGTCGTAATGCGCGCCCGGCGCAAAGCCCAGCGAGCGCAGCATCACCCGCTCGCGCACCTGCTCGCCGGTGGTGATGCGATTGGCCCGCCAGACCATGTCGTCCAGCCGGGTGCCGAGCAGGTGGCGGCCGTCGGTGGTGAAGATCTGCAGGTCGTCATCGGCGCCCAGCGCGTCGACTTCGATCTCCACATTGCGCATGCCGGCCGGAATGCGTGCAATCGGCCGGATGCCCGAGTTCAGCCACAGGCTGCGGCCGGACTCGCCGAAGACCCGGTTCAGATCGGGCGTGTCGCTTTCCTGGGGGGCGATCAGCAGGCTTTGTCCGAACAGGCGCGTGCCCGCGGCGGTGGCGTCGATCTGCGCAAGCAGCATCTCGTAGTTCGTCTGCAGCCGGGCGCGGTCCGATGCCTTCAGGGCACCGTTGCCCGACTCGATGGCCAGGTCGCGGGCGTCCTGGATCAGGCCGGCAATCTGCGTCAGGCCGGCATCGGCCTGCTGCACGCGCCCGATGGCCTCGTTGATGCCGCGTCCGATCACGCCTTGCGCCCGTGAAGTCGCGAGCAGCCGCTCGGAGATCGCCAGGCCGGCGGCATCATCGCTGGCCTGGTTGACACGCCGTCCGGTGGCCAGGCGTGCGGCGGCCGTGCGCGTGCCGTCATGGGCCGACAGCCGGGTCAAGCCGCTCCACGCCATCGTCATCATTGCCAGGAGATCCGCCATGGCCCGCTTGCTTCGCTTTCTCGGCCTGTCCGTGCGCGATGCTAGGGGGGCGGTCGGGCTGTCAGCGCGCCATCTGGCCTGAATCGCGGCGGTTGATCGCGCTCAAGATCGCGAGTCCGGCAGAACTGAAACGGCGTCGAGAAACCGCCGGGCCAGCACCGGATAGGTGTGGTGCGCCTGCACGAAGGCGCGGCCGCGCTCGCCCATCGCGCGGCGCTCGGCCGCGGGCAGCGCGGCGAGCCGGCGCAGCCCCTCGGCCACCGCGTCCGGTGACTCCGGCGCCACCGTCAGGCCGCAGCCGGCCTGCGCGACCGGGTCGTTGCCGGCCTCGACCGAGTGGAGCACCGCGCAGCCGGCCATCATGTAGTCCATCAGCTTGTTGGGCGCGATGCCGAAGCGGTAGATGGGCACGCGCTGCCAGCCGATGTAGGCGATGTCGATGCCGGCCAGGAAGCTCGGGATCTGGCGCTTGGGGATGGGCGCGAGCAGCGTGACGCTGGCCTCCAGGCCCTCGGTGCGCACCCGCTCGGCCAGGCGATCGCGCTCGTGGCCGCCGCCGACCATCACGAAGGCGATCGCGGCGCCGGCGTCGCGCAGCCGCTTGGCCGCGTCCAGCAGCGTGTCGAGTGCGTTGGGCAGGCCCATCGAGCCGGCGTAGCCCACCACCGTGCGCCCGGCGGCCCGCGCCGCCGCGACCGCGCCGGCGACATCCTCGCGCAGCGGCTCGGGCGCGCCGTCCCACTCGTCGAGCGTGATGCCGTTGGGCACGATGTGCAGCTTGCGCAGGTCCAGGCCGCGCCCGGCCATGTGCTCGTGCACCTTCGGCAGCATCGACACGACCACGTCGGCGTCGCGGTAGGCATCGTCCTCGGCCTTCTGGCACATCAGGATGAAGGGATGGCGCGGCGACATGCCGCCCAGCTCGATCGGCGACAGCGGCCAGAGGTCGTGCACCTCGAAGACCAGCTTCGCGCCGGCCAGCCGGGCGATGCGTCGCGCCACCCAGATGTCCATCGGATAGGTGCTGGAGGCGATCACCACATCCGGGCGGAACTGCGTGGCCAGGGCCGGCGCGGCGCGCCAGACCTGGCTCAGGAAGGCCCAGATGTTCTTGACCCGGCCCAGGCCGTTGCCCTGGTAGGGCGGTCCGGGGAACCACAGGTAGTCGATGCCGTCGATGTCCTGGTGCTCGGGCTGCACGACCGGGCGGCCGCGGGGCGTGGGCGCGGTAGCGCGCACATGCGAGGTCGCGCAGGCCACCATCTGCACCCGGTGGCCCAGGCGGGTCCACTCGCGCGCGAGGTAGTAGGGGCGGAATTCCATGCCCAGCGCGGGCGCGCCGGCATAGTGGTTCAGGTAGAGGAGATTCATCGCATCACATCAGCTCGGCCATGCGGTCGAGCAGGCCGACCACCGCCGGGGCGAACTGGCCGTGCAGCCTCACCCACTCGTGATTGTCGCGTCCGATCTCGAGGGCCTGGTCGAGCATCGGCACGAGCTGCATCGGCAGGTTCATCAGCGCGATCGGCGCATCGGTCAGGATCAGGCCGTTGCTGCCCGAGCGCACCAGCTCGTGGTTGGCCGGCAGGTCCGACAGGATGGGGATGCAGCCGCTGGCCATCGCCTCCAGCACCGACACCGCCACCGAGTCGCTCGAGGGCAGGCTGAAGTACCACTGCGCCTCCTCGTAGTGGCGCTGCTGGGTCTTGGCGTCGAGCCGGCCGACGAACTGCACATGGCGCGACAGGCCCAGCTCGGCCACCCGCGCCTCGAGGGCGCTGCGCAGCGAGCCGTCGTTGGCCACCGTCAGCCGCGCCTCGGGGAAGGCGCTGGCGATCGTCGCGAAGGCGGAGAGCACCCGCTCCGGCCGGTAGATCGGCTCCAGGCCGCGGTTGGCGAAGAAGGTCCACGGCGCCTTGCGCACCGGCACCGGGGGCATGCGCTCCAGGCCGAAGGGGAAGACCTGCACCTCGGCGGCGCCGAGCTGGCGCATCTGCGCGGCCATGTGCTCGGAGTCGCTGGTGGTCAGCGCGCTGGCGCGCAGCACCTGCGAGGTGATCCAGCGGTAGTGCGGTCCGCGCTGCGGCGTCACCAGGATGTCGCTGCCCCAGGCCGAGGCGCAGATGCGCCCGCGCAGCTTCCAGCCCTTCTTGGCCGCCACGGTCAGCGTGCCGTGCGAGGTCAGGTAGTGCGGATGCAGCCAGTCGGCGTCGACCTGCTGCAGCCAGCGGCCCAGCTCGGGCAGCCGGCGCAGCACGCCGACGTTGCCGCCGCCGTGGCGGGTGTCCTCGCCCAGCTCGAAGCGGCACTTGCGCGGCACCAGCCCCTCGAAGCCCGGCGCGAAGCCCCGGCTCGAGGCCACCCACAGGTCCACCTGCGGAGCCAGTGCGCGGGCCCATTTCAGCAGGTGCGGGCTCTCGGCGTCGCCGATCAGCACATGGCGCCAGCGGCCGTAGGCCGGGGGATCGAGCTGGGGCAAGGCTTCGGGGAGGTCGCGGATCAGTCGTCGGGCCATGTCAGCGGCAGTCGGGGTCATCGGCCGCGGGCCGGGCGAGTCCGCCCGACCATGCGGCATGCTGCTCCCTGCAGTGCGGATGTCTTTGCAGCAGTGTCGCATCCCCGTCGCGGCTGTCGCCGACCACTTTGGCGGGTGTTCCTTCCAGGATCGAGAAATCCGGAAATACACCCCTCACACGGGTGCCCGCCCGCACGATCGTGCCGCGGCCCAGCCGGGTGCCCGCCTCGATGACGCTGTGCGGGCCGATGTAGCTCCAGGGGCCGATCTCCACCGGGCCGGCGATCCAGCCCGGGCGCTCGCCCGGCCCCGGCCAGGTGGCGAAGCCGGGCCCCAGCAGCCGCAGGCTGCGGTGCGAGCTGTGGGTGACGATGGCGCAGTGGCTCGTGATCTGGACCCCCTCGCCCAGGGTCACGCCGCCGCTGGCCTCGATCAGGTTGAAGTGCCCGATGAAGACATGGTCGCCCAGGCGCAGGCCCTCCTCGTGCTCGATGCAGGTCGAGGGCGCGATGCGGGTGTGAGGCAGGTCGCGGCCTTGCGAGCGCTCGCCGAAGATCACGCGGAACATCAGCGCGCGCACCAGGCGGCGGCGTCGGCGGTTGAGCCAGGCACGCAGGGACAGCAGGATCATCGGGTGAGTCCGTCGGAATCGGTCGGCCAGGTGGCCAGGCGCCAGAAATAGAAGCCGAAGTAGACCACCATGGCCAGCGACACCGCCAGGCCCGCGCCCTGAAGCCCGCCCAGATGCAGGCCGAGCGCCAGCGCGCCGACGAAGGCCGTCTGCCCGACCAGCGCCAGCCGCAGCGCCCAGCCCTGCGCCTGCCAGGCCATGGTCACCACAGCCAGCGGCGCGGCGACGAAATGCACGCCGATGTAGGGCGCCAGCACCGCCGCCAGCTCGCCTGCCGGGCGCCATTGCGCGCCGAAGAACCAGCCGAACAGCGCCGGTGCGAGCAGATGCAGCGCCAGCGCCAGCGTGATGCCGCCGGCCAGCAGCACCGCCATCACCCGGCGCACCATCGCGCGGGCCGCCGGCGTGCTGCCACCGGCGGCGACCAGCTTCGGATAGAGCGCCTGCGACACCGCTCCGCCCACCAGCGTGGCCGGCGCCTTCAGATAGCGCAGCGACAGCGCCCAGAAGCCGGCCGCCGCCGGCCCGAGCTGGGCGGCGATCAGCGCCACCGCCAGCGTGTCCTGCAGCGCGCCGGCGAAGGCATGCGGGGTGTTGAGCAGCGGGAACTCGCGGTGCCGGCGCGCCATCTCGCGCTCCAGCGCGCGCTCGGGCGCCGGGGTGTGGCGCAGGCCGCCCAGCGGCAGCCGCAGCAGCGCGATCGCGCCCGCCACCGCGGCGATGCTGCCGGCGATCAGCCCGCCCACGCCCCAGTGCAGCCAGCCCAGCAGCAGCTGCACCAGCGTCGTGCCGGTGTGCTGGCTGAAGCGCGCCGCGGCCATGTCGGCGAAGCGCTGCTCGCGGGTGGCCCAGAGCGTGGCCAGCGAGGCCAGGCTGGCGCTGGCCACCGCCGCCGGCAGCGCCAGCCAGCCCGGCTCGCCCTGATGCCAGGCGGCCAGCGCGCCGCCGGGCACGCACAGCAGCGTCAGCGCCATCAGCAGGCGCAAGCACAGCCGGCGCAGCGCCTGGGCCTGGGCCTCGTCGCGGGCCAGCGGCAGCGCGAACTCGTAGCGGCCGCAGCCCAGCACCGCCAGATTGGTCGCCACTGAGGCAAAGAGCTGGAAGCGGCCGAACTCCTCCGGGCTGTAGAGCCGCGTCAGCAGCGGGCCCAGCAGCAGCGGGATGGCCTGGGCCGCGGCGCTGCCCAGCAGCAGCAGCAGGCTGGCGCGCAGCAGTCCGGCCGGGGCCCGACCGGCCGGCGGCGCGGAAAACTCGCTCATCTCGGACCGGCTCAGGCGTCCGCGGCCAGCCCGGCCAGCGCTTCGGCCAGCGCCGCGACGACGCGGTCCTGGTCGGCTTCCGTCAGGTCCGGGCTCATCGGCAGGCTCATCACGCGGGCGGCGGCGTCCAGGCTGCCGGGGCAGCAGTCCGGGCAGCAGCCGGCGGCGTAGGCCGCCTGGTGATGCAGCGGCCTGGGGTAGTGCACGGCGGTCGGGATGCCGGCGGCCTGCAGCGCGGCCTGCACCTTGGCTCGTTCCGGCACGAACACGGTGTACTGTCCCCAGACGCAGTCGCGGTCCGGCCGCACGGTCAGCAGGCCGAAGCCGGGATGGCGTGCGGCCAGCGGCGCCAGCAGCGCGTGGTAGCGCGCGCCCAGCTCGCGCCGGCGCTGCAGTTCCCACTCGAAGCGCGGCAGCTTGGCCAGCACGACCGCGCACTGGATCGTGTCCATGCGTCCGCCCACGCCGACGCGGGTGTGCGTGTAGCGCGCGCTCTGGCCGTGCACCCGGATCTCGCGCGCGGCCTGGGCCAGCGCGTCGTCGTCGGTGAAGAGCGCGCCGCCGTCGCCGTAGCAGCCCAGCGGCTTGCTCGGGAAGAAGCTGGTGCAGCCGATCGTGCTGGTGGCGCCGCTGCGCCGGCCCTGGTAGGTGGCGCCGAAGCTCTGCGCCGCGTCCTCCACCACCGGCAGGCCGTGGCGCGCGGCGATCGCGTTGATGTCAGTCATGTCGGCGACCTGGCCGTACAGGCTCACCGGCATGATCGCGCGCGTCTTCGGCGTGATCGCCGCCTCGATCAGGCGAGGATCGATGTTGCAGGTCTCGGGCTCGATGTCGACGAAGACCGGGCGCGCGCCCAGCAGCGCGATCACCTCGGCGGTCGCGGCGAAGGTGAAGGGCGTGGTGATCACCTCGTCGCCCGCCTTCACGCCCAGCGCCATCAGCGCGATCAGCAGCGCCTCGGTGCCGCTGGAGACGGTCACGCAGTGCTTCGTGCCGGCGAACGTCGCCAGCGCGGCCTCGAGCGCCTTCACCTCCGGCCCCATGATGTACTGGCCGTGATCGAGCACGCGATGGATCGCCGCGTCGATGTCGGTCTTCAGCGCGGCGTAGGGGGTCTTGAGGTCGATGAATTGCATGGTGGCCGGATTGTTGCAGAGCACCTCGATCCGGCCCGCTCAGGCGGCTCGCCGGCGTCGTCAGCGGCACATCCCGAGCAGCGCCACGACCCAGGGCCGCCGTGCCAGCAGCAGCGGCGTGCCCCAGTCCATCGCCCGCAGCTCGCCTGCCGAGGGAAAGGGGATTGCCGACGAACTGGTGAAGCCGCTCGCGGTGCCAGCGCGGCCCGGCCAGCGTCATGGGCGTAACGCGGTGGCAAGGGGCATGGCGTCAGGGCAGTTCGACGCGCCGCTGAGGAGACGACAGGCCTGCCTTGGCGAGTCGCTTGGCTTCTGCGCTGTGGGGCAGGATGCGGATGGCCCCGGTCATGGCCAGCCAGCGGTAGGCCGAGACCTTGTGTTCGAGACGACGCAAATGCGCGAAGGCGGGCTGGTTCAGCTTGCCTTTCAGCCAAGCCAACTTGTCGAGCATCTTCTGCACTTCTCCTGTGCTGGATGCCGGGTGGGCTTCCAGCCAGACCAGACTTTCCTGGCCCGACTCACCGCGCACTCCGATGCCGTAGTCCCACCGGGCTGCCGTGGGCTCGCTGGCCAGAAGGCAGGCATCCAGATCGATGCTGGCCGTGTGGCGGTGACCTGGCTTCAGCGCCACGCCCGGACGGTAGTCACCCTTGACGGCGCTCAGCCCGGGTTGCGGCTCCAGTTCCGCATGGCGGCAGGCGTGCTCGAAGTCGGACGAGGCTTGCCCGGATCGAGCGCTGGCTTGGCGACGGGTGGGCATCAGCTTGCGGCTCCCGTGCCTGCCGCTGCGCGGTTCACGGCGGCTGCGATGGTGGCGTTCACGCGTGACGAAAAGCCGGTGATGCCTCCCCATTCTGATTCGGCAGCCTCCAGAGCCCCAGGGTCCAGTGTCGAGATGTCGCGGACCGGGCTCTGGCGGTCAAAGAAGTAGACGCGGTAATCCTTCGACAGGGCAGCCTGAGCCAGTTTCTTGGCGGAATCCTCCGCTTTCAGACCAAACAGGTTGCGGACCTCTTTTTCCGTGGCCCCAAGCTGCTTGAACTCCTGTAAGGCCCAGATCATTTCCAGCACGACCGGTGAATGTGTCGAAATGACGACCCGATAGCCTCGCCGCAGCAATTCCAGCACCAGCAGCAGCACGGCGGAGATGCCCTGGGGGTGCAGGCCCATTTCAGGCTCCTCGATCACCACCCATTCGATTTCCTCGTCCTGACTCGCACCGGACATGCGCCGAGAGCGGCGGACTTGGCACAGCCAGTACAAGCCCATCAGCAAAGGCGTGAATTCCCGCTGTCCGGCTGACCAAGACAGGAACCCCAGTGCGTTGGATTGGCCTTTCAACTGCAGCGCCAGACGTTTCGTGAAGTTCGATTCATCGATGAGCAACTTGCCGCCGCCGAAAAGATGCTGATGGATCGGGCCACGAAGACTGTCGTTGAGCTTGCGTGGCGACGGGAACAGATCACCCTTTGCGCCAAACTCGTTCTGGATCAGGTCATGCACGGCATCGCTGAACGCACGAAGCGTGTAGGGATCGCCGTAATTGAACTGGCCGAAATTCTGAGACACGCCGCCTGGCAGACTCATGACGCGCTGCGCAGGAATATAGAAAAGCCGTTCGTGCTTGATGCGACTCTTGGGCGTTTTTCCGGGGGCGGCATAGTCCGGTAAGTTGATCTTCTTGCCGTTCCAATCCAGCGCCGAGGTGTCCGCGGTCCAGGCCCCGGCCATACCACCACCAAAATAGCCTTCCAGAAAAGCCTCGGCGCGTCCAGCGACATTGACGTTGTGATGCCGGAAAGTGTCGTGAATGTGATCGCGGTCGATCAGCAACTTGAGTGTTTGCAGGAAGATGCTCTTGCCAGTGGCCTGCGGGCCGACGATCACGGTCAGGTCGCCGAAGGTTACATCGGCCGACAGGATCGGGCCCAGATGTTCGACTTGCAGGCGCGGCGGAGCCGCCGGTTTCTTGGCTCGGGCCGGCCGGCGCGTGCGCGATATGGCTGGTGACAGGTTGTCGGCTTCGTCCGTCATGAATCACTCCACCCGCGTCAGCACATCACCCCTCAGCCGATACCGCTCCCCCGTCGCCGGGCAGCTCGCCTCGCCCTCGCCGCGCCAGGGCAGCTCCAGCCGCTCGCCGTGGCGGCTCATCCAGCCGATGCGCCTGGCCGGCACGCCGACCATCAGCGCGAAGGCCGGCACGTCGCGGTTGACCACGCTGCCGGCGCCGATGAAGGCGTGCTCGCCCACCGTGGTGCCGCAGACGAGGGTGCAGTTGGCGCCCAGCGTGGCGCCGCGCTTCACGACGGTGCGCAGGTATTCGCTCTTGCGCGACACCGCCGCGCGCGGGTTGTAGACGTTGGTGAAGACGACGCTGGGGCCGCAGAAGACGTCGTCCTCCAGCGTCACCGCGTCATAGACCGAGACGTTGTTCTGGATCTTCACGCCCGCGCCGATCACCACGTCGTTGCCGACGAAGACGTTCTGGCCGAGCGAGCAGCCCGCGCCGATGCGCGCGCCGGCGCAGACATGGCTGAAGTGCCAGACCCGGGTGCCGGGCCCGAGCTGGGCGCCGTCGTCGATGATCGCGGTGTCGTGGTGCCAGGCGGGTGCGTCCATGTCGGTTCTCCGGTTGAGGGGGCTCGGCTCAGAACACCAGCGGCAGGCCGACGCGCACGCCGTCGCGCGCCGAGCGGTAGCCGGCGATCAGCACTTCCAGCGAGCGCAGGCCGCTGTAGCCGTCGACCTCGGCATGGGCCTCGCCGCGCAGCGTGTCGATGACGTTGGCGTAGTAGAGCGGATGACCGAAGCCGTAGACCGAGGTGGTGGCGTAGCTGGCGGCCTTGATCTGCTCGTCTTCGGGGCGGGGCGCGTCGAACTCCCAGTGCTGGATGTCGTTGACCGCCACGCCGCCGATGCGCACCGTGCCGCGCTCGCCCAGCACCGTGATCGAGCCCTCGAGGTTCTTCGGGTAGGTCAGCATCGTCACGTTGATGCTGGCGAGACCCCCGGCGCGCAGGCGCAGGCTCATCACGCCCGAATCCTCGGCCTCGATGTCGCGGCCCTGCGTCGCGGTGTAGGCATGCACGTTGTCGACCGGGCCGACCAGCCAGTCGACCATGTCCACGTAATGGCTGGCCTGGTTCATGAAGGCGCCGCCGTCCATGTCCCAGCGGCCGCGCCACGGCGCCTCGTCGTAGTAGCTCTGCGGCCGGGTCCAGAAGACGTTGACCGTCACCATGTGGATGCGGCCGAAGCGCTTGTCGTCGATCGCCTTCTTGAGCAGCTGCATCGTCGCGTTCAGGCGGTTCTGCTTGACGACGAAGAGCTTGACGCCGGCGTCGCGGCACTCGCGCACCATCGCCATGCCCTCATCCCACTTGGTGGCCATCGGCTTCTCGGAGAGCACGTGGCGGCCGGCGCGCGCGGCGCGCACGGCCTGCTGCGGATGCAGGCCGCTGGGCGTGGTGAGCACGACGATGTCGGCATCGACTTCAGCCAGCATCGCCTCCAGCGAGGTGAAGGCGCGTGCGCCGGTCTGCGCGGCGGCGGCCGCGGCGCGCTCGGGCAGCCTGTCGCAGACGGCCACCAGCTCGGCGCGGTCGGCATGCTGCGCCAGCGCGCCGAAATGGTTCTTCGCGATGCGCCCGCAGCCCACCAGGGCGAAGCGGATCTTGCGGTCGGTGATGGGGAAGGCGACGGTCATGGTGACGAAAGAAGCGTCGGAGTGCGACGGAATGCGGCGGATGGGCGGCCGGGCGGTCGATCGATTTTAGGCGGCGGGCCGGGCCAGCCTAGAATCGCCGCGCAAACCTATTCCCTCCACACGACACCTGCCTGCCGCGTCCGCCGCGGACGGGCCGAGCCGACGATGAGCCACGCCGCCCCCACTCCCGTTCCCGCCGACGACAACCAGCTGATCGCCGAACGCCGCGAGAAACTCGCCGCCATCCGCGCCCAGGGCGTCGCCTTCCCGAACGACTTCAAGCCGCGTGACCACGCCGCCGACCTGCAGGCCGCCGCCGACGGCCGTGACAACGAGGCGCTGGAGGCCGCGCCGATCCTCGCCAGCATCGGCGGGCGCATGATGCTCAAGCGCGTCATGGGCAAGGCCTGCTTCGCCACGCTGCAGGACGGCACCGGCCGCATCCAGCTCTACATCACCCAGGACAATGTCGGCCCCGAGAAGCTGGCCGACTTCAAGCGCTGGGACCTGGGCGACATCCTCGGCGCCGAGGGCCAGCTCTTTCGCACCAAGACCGGCGAGCTGTCGATCAAGGTCACCTCGATCCGCCTGCTGACCAAGGCGCTGCGCCCGCTGCCCGACAAGTTCCACGGCATGACCGACCAGGAACAGAAGTACCGCCAGCGCTAT
>JAUPTP010000478.1 GCA_030918015.1 Pseudomonadota bacterium | reverse complement strand
AGGCGCGGCGCGGCGCGATCCTGTCCGTGGTAGACGCCGACGACGTTGCCGACCGCGTCGATCGCCACCTCGTCGAAGCCGCAGTCCTGGCGCATCCACTGCGCCAGCTGCCGCGCGCAGGCGCGGTGCGCATCGGTGAGGTAGGTCACGGTCAGCTCGCCGCGCTCGGCAAAGCCGGGATCGCTGTGCTGTGCGAGCTGCTCGGCCCAGTCCCAGACCCGGTTGCCCCGCTCGGGCGAGACGCCGAACTTGTCGTTCAGGCGGATCTCGGCGATGCGGTGGATGTTGCGCAGGCACTCCTCGCGCTCGACGTCGACCGGGTGGCCCAGCCGGCGCGCGAAGGTGGCGATGATCTCGTGCCGGCTCAAGCCCTGCCCGCGCGGCCCGCGCACCGCCAGGATGAACGGGAAACCGAACCTGGCGTTGTAGTCGGCGTTGAGCTGCTGCAGCCGCGCGAACTCCTCGGGCGTGCAGTCGGCGAGACCCGCGCGGCCCTGCTCGTTCGTCGACTCGGCGGTGAGCGTCCTGGCCACCATCGCCTTGCCGGCCAGCTCGGGGTGGGCGCGGATCAGGCCGAGCTGCTCGTCGAGCGAGGCCTGGCGCACCACCGCGATCAGCGCCTGGCGCAGCTGCGCCAGCGTGGCGAAGGGCCGGCCGGGCGCGGCCCGCTCGGCGATCCACGGCGAATGCTCGTAGGTGCCGTCCAGCAGCGCCACGAACTCGGCGGGCGGGGCGGCGTTGATCTGGTCGATCGTCAACGGCATGGCGCTCATTCCCAGACGAAGGCGGTGGCCGCATCGAAGGGATGCGTCTGGCGCCAGTGGCGGGCGATGTCGACACGGCGGCAGATCCAGACGCGGCTGTGCGACTGCACATGGTCCAGGAAGCGCTGCAGCGCGCGCATGCGCCCCGGGCGCCCCAGCAGCCGGCAGTGCATGCCGATCGACATCATCGACGGGCGCTCCGCCCCTTCGGCGTAGTGCACGTCGAAGGCATCCTTCAGGTACTCGAAGAACTCGTCGCCGTGGCTGTAGCCCTGCGGCAGCGCGAAGCGCATGTCGTTGCAGTCCAGCGTGTAGGGCACGACCAGATGCGGCGCGAGCTGCCCGTCGGTCTTCCTCACCTGCAGCCAGAACGGCAGGTCGTCGCCGTAGTAGTCGCTGTCGTATTCCAGGCCGCCGAAGTCGGCCACCAGACGGCGGGTGTTGGGGCTGTCGCGGCCGGTGTACCAGCCCGCTGCGCGCTCGCCGGTCAGCCGCTCGATGATCGCCATCGCCTCGGCCAGGTGGGCGCGCTCGGTGGCCTCGTCGACATTCTGGTAGTGGATCCACTTCAGCCCGTGGCAGGCGATCTCGTGGCCGAGCTCCTGGAAGGCGGCCGTCACCTCGGGCGCGCGCTGCAGGGCGGTCGACACGCCGAAGACGGTCAGCGGCAGGCCGCGGCGCTCGAACTCGCGCAGGATGCGCCAGACGCCGACCCGGCTGCCGTACTCGTAGATGCCCTCCATCGACAGGTGCCGCGCCGGATAGCTCGCCGGGTTGAACATCTCGGACAGGAACTGCTCGCTGCCGGCATCGCCGTGCAGCACCGAGTTCTCGCCGCCCTCCTCGAAGTTCAGCACGAACTGCACCGCCACCCGCGCCTGCCCCGGCCACTGCGCCTGGGGCGGATTGCGGCCGTGGCCTCTCAGGTCGCGGGGATAGCGGACAGGCTGCGGATCGGTCATGGCATCGGCTCGCGGCAGGAAGGGAGAAGATTGACGTGTATCCCGAAGTGTATACACTTTCCCTCATTCTGCAATTTCCAAAGGATCTTCATGGGACGCCTCAGCACCCATGTGCTCGACACGATGCACGGCGGCCCGGCGGCCGGCATGACGGTGCGCCTGGAACGCCTCGGCGATCAGGGCACCGAACTGGTGCATTCGATCGTGCTCAATGACGACGGCCGCAACCCGGACGGCCCGCTGCTGGGCCCCGGCCCGCTGCAGACCGGCCACTACCGGCTGACCTTCTCGGTCGCCAGCTATTTCCGTGCCCGCGGCGTCGTGCTGCCCGAGCCGGCCTTTCTGGACGAGGTGCCGATCGAGTTCGGCATCGCCGAGCCCGAGGGCCACTACCACGTCCCGCTGCTGGTCAGCCCCTGGGCCTACTCGACCTACAGGGGCTCCTGAGCGATGGACACCGCCTACCTCTTCGACTGGCTCAACCTGCTGCTGCGCTGGGCCCATGTCATCACGGCGGTCGCCTGGATCGGCGCGTCGTTCTATTTCGTGATGCTGGACAACAGCCTCTCGCCGCCCAGCCATGACGACCTGAAGAAGAAGGGCGTCGACGGCGAGATGTGGGCGGTGCACGGCGGCGGCTTCTACCACTCGAACAAGTACATGGTGGCGCCACGCTGGCTGCCGCTGCCCGACAAGCTGCACTGGTCCTACTGGGAAAGCTATTCCACCTGGCTGACCGGCTTCGGGCTGTTCACCACGCTCTACCTCTACAACGCCGGCACCTTCCTGGTCGACAAGACGGTGTTCGACTGGAGGCCGGGCGCGGCGATCGGCGCGGCGCTGGGTTTCCTGGCGGCGTTCTGGCTGATCTACGACGGCATCTGCCGCACGCTCGGCCAGAGGAAGAACGGCGACCTCGTCGTCGGCGCCTGCGTCTTCGTCTTCGTGGTGTTCGCGTCGTGGCTGGCCTGCCAGCTCTTCGCGGGGCGCGCGGCCTTCCTGCTGGTGGGGGCGATGCTGGCCACCGCGATGAGCGCCAACGTGTTCTTCTGGATCATCCCGGGCCAGCGCCAGGTGGTGGCCTCGCTGCGCGCCGGCCAGACGCCCGACCCGGTCCACGGCCGGCGCGGCAAGCAGCGCAGCGTGCACAACACCTACTTCACGCTGCCGGT
>JAUPTP010000477.1 GCA_030918015.1 Pseudomonadota bacterium | reverse complement strand
CGCACTGGAGCGGGTGCTGGAACAGGCCCTGGAGCAGGAGCAGGCCACCGATGCGGTCCTGTCGAGCAGCCTGGCGCAGTTCGACGCGCTGTGGGCGTTGCGCGAGGACATCTCCGAATCACAGGGCGCCGAGGGCCCGACGATCAAGCACGACATCGCGCTGCCGATCTCGCGCATCGCCGAGTTCATCGAGACCACGAGCGCCGACCTGATGGCCCTGCACCCCACGCTGCGTCTGGTGGTCTTCGGCCACCTGGGCGACGGCAACCTGCACTTCAACGTGTCGCCGCCGGCCGGTGCCAGAAGTGCGCAGGACCGCCAGAACTTCCTGGCACTGGAGACGCCGCTCAACCGCCACGTCCACGACGCCGTCGCCGCGCGCGGCGGCTCGATCTCGGCCGAACACGGCCTGGGCGTGCTGCGGCGCGACGAGGCGGCCGTCTACCGATCGCCCGTCGAACAGCGCCTGATGCAGGCGATCAAGCAGGCCCTCGATCCTCAAGGGCTGATGAACCCCGGCAAGGTGCTGTGAGCCCCTTACCGCACACCTCAGGAGACAGACCGACCATGACACCCGACCGCCGCCATTTCCTCCACACGCTGTCCGCCGGCGTGCTGACGATCACCGCCACCCAGCCGCGGGCGCAGAACCTGCCCGAGTCGCTGCGCCTGATGTGCGGCTTTCCGCCCGGCGGCAGTGCGGACGCCATCAGCCGCTGGATGGGCGAGCGCCTGGCCGGTGTCGTCGCGCGCTCGGTCGTGGTCGACAACCGCACCGGTGCGGGCGGCCGGCTGGCCATCGAGACGCTGAAGTCGGCCCCGCCGGACGGCAGCACGCTGCTGCTGACGCCCTCGTCCACGCTGGCCATGTACCCGCACGTCTACCAGAAGCTGAACTACGACCCGCTGGCCGATCTGGCACCGGTCTCGCAGGTCTGCGATTTCGTGCACGGGCTGGCCGTGGGCGCGGCCGTGCCGGCCTCGGTGCGCACGCTGCCGCAGTTCATCGCCTGGTGCAAGGCGCATCCCGATCAGGCCAGCATCGCCAACACCGGTGACGGCACGATGCCGCACTTCCTGACCATCCTGCTGGGCCGGGCGATGGGCACGAAGATCGAGGCCGTGCCCTACAAGGGCGCCGCCCCGGCCATCAACGACGTGATCGCCGGCCAGATCGCCGCCATCATCGCGCCCGAAGGCACCTACACCAGCTATCTGGCCGACGGCAAGCTGCGGCTGCTGGCCACCTCCGGCGAGCGGCGCTCACGCTTCTTCCCGAACGTCGGCACCTTCGCCGAGCAGGGCGCGAAGTCGCTGATCGTCGGTGAATGGTTCGCGCTGTTCGCCCCGGCCCGCACGCCGGCCGCGCTGATCACGCGGGCCGCGGCCACCATCACCGCGGCCGTGCGCACCGAGGACCTGCAGACCAAGCTCGCCAAGTTCGGCATGAGCCCGGTGGGCTCGACGCCGGCCGCGCTCGGCGACCGCCTGAAGGCCGATCTCGCCTTCTGGGGCCCGGTGGTGAAGTCCACCGGCTTCACCCCGCTGAGCACCTGAGCCTTCGTCCGTCCGGAGCCCGCTGATGACCTCCCCTGCCCTGCAGATCGGTGCCCACGCCGTCTCGCCCGATCACTACATCGACGGCCGCCGCGTGGCCGGTACCGTTCATTTCGACGTCCACTGCCCGATCGACCAGTGCCTGCTGGGCCGCGTGGCCGAGGGCGACCCCGCGCATGTCGAGGCCGCGATCACGGCCGCGCAGCGCGCCTTCCCGGCCTGGAGCGCACTGAGCGCCGCCGAGCGCCTGCCCTACCTGGAGCGCTTCGCCGACGAGATCGGCCGCCGCGCCGAGGCGCTGTGCGCGGTCGAGAGCAGCGATGCCGGCGTGCTGCTGTCGCGCATGCAGCACGGCGTGGTGCCGCGCGCGATGCTCAACATCCGCTGGTTCGCCCGCCATGCGCTGGCGCTGCAGGCCCGCACGATCGAGACCGAGCAGGCCACGCACCAGGTGCGCCACGATCCGGCCGGCGTGACGGTCATCATCACGCCCTGGAACGCGCCCCTGATGTTGTCGACCTGGAAGCTGGGGCCGGCCCTGGCCGCCGGCAACACCTGCATCCTCAAGCCGCCGGAATGGGCGCCGCTGACCTGCTCGCTGCTGGCCGACGCGGCCGATGCGGCCGGCCTGCCGCCGGGCGTCTTCAACCTGGTGCAGGGCACGGGTGCGACCACCGGCGCGCAGCTGGTGGCCGATCCGCGGATCGCGCGCATCTCGTTCACCGGCAGCGTGCCCACGGCGCGCCGCATCGCCCAGGCCGCCGGCGCCAACCTGGTGCCCTGCAGCCTGGAGCTGGGCGGCAAGAGCCCCTTCATCGTGCTGGCGGATGCCGATCTGGACGCGGCCGCCGCCACCGCCGCGCTGATGTACCGCAACGCCGGTCAGGTCTGCCTGGCCGGCACCCGGCTGCTGGTGCACGAGCGGGTGGCCGAGGACTTCGTGCAGCGCATGCGGGCGATCGTGTCGCAACTGGTGGTCGGTGACCCGCGCGATCCGGCCACCGAGGTGGGCCCCATCATCCATCCGCGCCAGGTCGAGCGCGTGCTGGGCTTCGTCGAGCGGGCGGTCGCGGCCGGCGCCCGCGTGCTGTGGGGCGGCCAGGCCCATGATTTTGGCGCCCAGTACGTGCAGCCCACGCTGCTGGACCGCGTGCGGCAGGACGACGAGATCGTGCAGAACGAGGTCTTCGGCCCGGTGCTGACGCTGCAGACCTTCGCCAGCGACGACGAGGCCGTGGCCCTGGCCAACGGCACCGACTACGGCCTGGGCGGCGTGTGCTACGGCCAGACCGACCATGCGCAGGCCATGGCCGAGCGCGTGCGCACCGGCTTCATCTGGGTCA
>JAUPTP010000476.1 GCA_030918015.1 Pseudomonadota bacterium | reverse complement strand
GTTCATCGCGATGTCGCCGCCGCCCTCGCGGGCCGCGACGATGATCTCGCGGGTGATGCGGGTCCAGACCTTGCCGCGCTTTTCGTCCTGACGACCCTTGCGGTGCTGGATGTTCGCCCACTTGGAATGACCGGCCATGGATGGATGCTCCTGTAACTGTTGTTCAGCTGAGTTCGGTGGGGCGCCATTCTACTTTTCGGCGGCAGACCGGCCGACGCCGCGGGTCGCCAGGTGCCGACCACGGATCCGCTGACACCGCCCGGACGACCGTTCGCGCCCGTGGATCACCGTTCGTCGCATCGCGGCTGCGCGGCGGCGCCGGACCGCGAACCATGACGCCATCGTCAACGCCTTCCGGGAGATGCCCTCCATGTCGCGCCGCCCTCTGTTCCTGCTCCTTGCCGCCATCAAGCTCAGCGTGCTCGTCGCCATGACCGCACCGGCGGTTTCAGCCGTGTCGGCCGACGGGGCGGCGAACGCACCGGTCGTCGCCCCCGCCACGGCGACCGACTTCGATCAGGCCGCCGCCGCCTTCGCCCGCGCCCGCGACGGCGACCGCACGGCCATCGCGCCGGCACGGGCGCAGTTCACCGCGCTGCTGCAGACCCGACCCGACGACCCCCTGCTGCTGGCCTATGCCGGGGCGGCCACCGCGATGCAGGCGCGCACCACCTGGCTGCCGTGGAAGAAGATCGGCCATGCCGAGGACGGTCTGGCGCTGATCGACCGGGCGCTGGCGCGGCTGACGCCAGCGCACGACGTGGAGCTGCACCACGGCGTGCCGGTGGCGCTGGAGACGCGACTCACCGCCGCCGCCACCTTCCTGGCGCTGCCGGCGATGTTCCACCGCGGCGAGCGCGGCCGGCGCCTGCTCGAGCAGGTGCAGCGCGACCCGGCGCTGGCCGCCACGCCGGCGGCCTTCCGCGAGGCGGTGCAGCGCCTGGCCGCGAAGGAGGCCGCATGACCGCCCAGATGAGCCTGCCGGTGATCGAGCTGCAGGGCGTGCACAAGACCTACCGGCTCGGCGCGCACACGGTGCCGGCGCTGCGCGGCGTCGACCTGGCGGTGCGGCCGGGCGAGCTGGTGGCGCTGACCGGCCCGTCGGGCAGCGGCAAGAGCACGATCCTGAACCTCGCCGGCCTGATCGACCGCGCCGACGCCGGCACGGTGCGGCTGCGCGGCCGGGCGGTCGATGCCGGCGACGAGGCCGCCGCGACCGCGCTGCGCCGCGACGCCATCGGCTTCATCTTCCAGGGCTTCAACCTGGTGCCGGTGATGACGGTGGCCGACAACGTCGACTACCCGCTGTTCCTGGCCGGGGTGCCGGCGGCCGAGCGGCGCGCCCGCGTCGCCGCGGCGCTCGACGCGGTGGGCCTGCGCGAGCACGCCGGCCACCGGCCGGACGCGCTCTCCGGCGGCCAGCGCCAGCGGGTGGCCATCGCCCGCGCGCTGATCAAGCGCCCGGGCCTGGTCATCGCCGACGAGCCGACCGCCAGCCTGGACTCGAGCACCGCCACCCAGATGCTCGACCTGATGCGCGAGCTCGGCCACCGCGACGGCGCCGCCTTCCTGATCGCCACGCACGACGAGCGGCTGACCCGCCGCTGCGACCGCGTCATCGCGCTGCGCGACGGCGTGATCGCCACCACGGACACGGAGATGCCCGCATGACGGCCCTGTCGACTCCCCTGCTCGCCTGGGCGCGCTTCGCCTGGCTCAACACGCGGCGCAACCGGCGCCGCTCGCTGGTCACGGTGGCGATCGCCGCGCTCGGCACCGCAGCCATCGGGCTGGCCGGCGGCTTTGCGCTCTCGACCTACCAGGGTCTGGCCGAGGCCTCGGCGCGCACCACCGGCCACCTGGTGCTGGCGCGCGCGGCGCAGTTCGACGGCTTCGAGGACACGCCGCTGCAGCACGGCCTGACGGATGCGCAGGCGCTGCGCCAGCGGCTGCTGGCCGACCCGGCGGTGCGCCAGGTGCTGCCGCGCGTCGAGTTCGGCGGGCTGATCAGCAACGGCGACAAGTCGGTGATCATGATGGGCGTCGGCATCGAGCCGGACGCCGAGTTCGCGGTCAAGGGCCCCTTCCTGACGGTGGAGGCCGGGCGCGAGCTGGCCGGCGCCGAGCGCGGCGCGGTGATGCTCGGCGCCGGGCTGGCGCGCAACCTGAAGGCGCAGCCGGGCGCGTCGCTGACGCTGCTGGCCGGCACGACCGAGGGCGCGATGAACGCGCTCGACGTCACGGTGGTCGGCGTCGTCGCCACCGGCGTGCCCGAGATCGACCAGCGCCTGGTCTACACCGACGTCGCCACCGCGCAGCGGCTGCTGGTGACCGACCGGGTGTCGAGCCTGGGGATCTTCCTCGACCGCATGGAGGCGACGCTGCCGGCGCGCGCGCGGCTCGGCGCAAGCCTGCCCGACCTGACGCTGCGCACCTGGGAGGAGCAGGCGCCCTTCTACCGCAGCGTGCGCGCGCTCTACAACCGCATCTTCGGCGCGCTCGGGCTGATCCTCGGCGTGATCGTGGTCGTGGTGGTCGCCAACGCGATGGCGATGTCGGTGATCGAGCGCACCCGGGAGATCGGCACGCTGCGCGCGCTGGGCACCCGGCCGGGTCAGCTGCTGCAGACGCTGGCGCTCGAGGGGCTGCTGCTGGGCGCCGCCGGCGGCGCGATCGGCGCGGCGATCACGGTGGCGGTGTCGGTGGCGCTGCAGCTCTTCCCGGTGATGATGCCGCCGCCGCCCGGGCGCTCGATCGGCTATCCCCTGCTGATCACGCTGGACGCCGGGCTGATGCTGGCCACGCTCGGGCTGGTGACGGTGCTGGTGGCGCTGGCCTCCGCGCTGGTGGCGCGACGCACGGTGCGTCTGCCGGTGGTCGCCGCGCTGGGCCATGTCTGA